>NZ_WWFG01000009.1 GCF_026127265.1 Nostoc sp. KVJ3 | reverse complement strand
TATGCCCGAATTAGTGCCGAGCAGAATTATTCAATGATGAATCTCTCTGATGCACTGCTAATTCGACTAAGACATGAAGGGCATCAGATTACAATTGATAATCGACAATCCGAATCGGCAGTCAAACTGTTATTAAAGTCAGCCAAAGACGAAATCAAAACAAATTGAAGCCAAAGACATAGTAGCCGCCGCCGATTTAACTTACCCAGAAATAGCCCTGCTAGAATCCCAAGAAGCAGTTTCACCAGAAGACGCACTAGCAATTAGAAAATATTACCTGAAAGATTTCTACTGCGTAGACGAGCTAACATTAGAAGTTGTACTTTGGGACAAAGAAGGCCGACGGCGCGGGGAACTGCTCAACTTAGAAGCGCAACTTTATCCCGAATTAGGACTTGACAGAACAGCCAAATCATTAGAGAAACAAGCTAATTGGAATCAAGCTGTTTGCCCGTGGGATATTTCCGGTACAGCACTGCGGCGTTCTATGCGAGAAGCATTTGGATTAAATGACTTTTTAGATCCAAACAAAGAATGGACTAAAGCTGACCTCAAACCCTACGCCGACAAGATTCGCCTTTATGCCCCAGAAATATTACACCATCTCAACCGCACCATCAGCGACAAAATGAGTGATGTGCAGGTTGTGCATCAGATGTTATCGCAGTTGGGAATCAAAGCAGCTTTTCGCTGGTCGAGGTTTGAGCCGGGGTTTGAGAGGCAAAAAATTAAAGTCTACCGACTTGATCCTGAAACTTGGTCTAGCCTGATGTCCATTAGCTAAACGTGCCGCACGACGCGAACGCCTGAAAAATCTTGGAGAGTCTGATGGATCAGCTATGTCTTTTAATACTCAAAATAATCTAGGAGATCAAATCAACATCACCCGAAATCCCTTATAGAAAAAATTGATTGGACTTGTATGTACCGTCACAGGAGATGATGACCAGTTCTTGGTACAAGCAAACATTAGATAGTAGCTTAAGATGTCAGAACTTAACCAACAATACAGTGGTTTATTGCCGTTCACTGAACTTACACCAGTAGATAGGGACTGAAATAGACTTGATAAATTGTTGCTCTCATATTTGCACTGCCATATTCAAAAGCAGTGCTGGTTCGAGGTGGCTAATTTCTCAATAGTTTTGTGCATTCACTCTAGCCAAAATGAAAAGTTCATTATCAGACTGCACCTGGTGACACGAACCTTCTATTTCCGCCAGATTGTCCGATACGCGCTCATCGTCGCTCCAATGTGGAGCTAACATTCTACTTCTGCGCTGACTATGATTTGGGTTTCCTTGATCGTGAATTACCAGGAGTTAAATTAGAAAGCGTTGATGCTTTCCAACTCTGCCCCGAAGCGGGTAACGCCATGAGCAGACAGGCCACGCTATAGTCATGCTCTAACCCAACTTTGGCAGTCAAAACAGAAAATTACTCAACCGGCGATCGCCAACATTGCCGAAATCTCCCAAGCTTGGGTGAGCCGATTTACCCAGAGATGGGGGGCTGCAGCAATGCGAAAAAATTATTACTCCTGCTATTAGATAGTCTTAATAGCCGTAGTAATAAAAATTTGGCTGACTTAGACGACGATGAAAAGTGGTTAGCCCGTAAATACTTCCCGATGTTGATTGCTGAATCAGAATCATCACTCCCAACTTCGCTAGACGGGGTGGCGGAAGTTACCGAAGTTCTTGGTAGTACGGCGATGCGCGAGTTTTACACTCATGTTGCCCGGCTGTTACGGCTTCACTGCTGATGATTGTACTGAGTTGTCTGCCCACCGAAGTTTACTCAAATGAGTCCATTCTAAGAGGCCGTTGCCCGGTGCAACACATCTGTAACTTGACAGTGACGTTATAAAATTTATTGGTTTTTAATTCCTACTGAACTTAACAGTAACAAAAGACGCTCCCGGAGATGATGACGTACTTAATCATTCACTGAGCGGACAGATCACATACCTCTACACCCGATTACTTAATTAGGTGTAGTAACGACCTTTGTCAGGGCTGGTGACTTGTTCAACAGACTTAATGAGAAAAAGTTAGCTTAGAAACAAATTTCCTGTTCTGAAGTTGATGTCATGGGAACTATAGGTAACAAGTCTAATTAAAATTTCTCAGTACTGCCTATCATGTCCTATCTACTATTACGTGATTTGTTCCAAGTTAGGCAATACAAACCTGTGCCAAAAAAGCAACTGTCTAAGGTGAGAACACCACTGATTTTGATTGGCTTTACCTTAGCAATAGGGGTGATTGGCATTGCTAGCTACTTCGTAGTCAGAAAGTTAATTGTTCAACAACTTCAGGAAAAAGCGCTGCTTCAGGTTCTCAAGGAACTGATGAGATTGATCAATGGTTAGCAATTTGCTCTATTGAAATTCAAACTATTGCTAATACAGAGGTGGCGCGTTCCTTAAATTGGGGGAGTTATTGAACCATATTTAAACGCAGAAATTAAGCGCACTGATGAATTTTTCAAAATGGCAGTTTCGCTGCCCAACGGTTCCTATTACAACACTTTGGTAGGTAAAACTGATGCCAACAACTTGGATCGGGATTTTATTCAAAAAGCAATGGCAGGACAAGTCAATATATCAGATCCCTTCATCAGTCGGACTTCTGGAATTCCGGCTGTGGCGATCTCTTCTCCTATTCGCCAAAGTTATGACCTTACCAGTCGTCCTATTGGAGTTTTGAACGGTAGCTTGAAGGTAGATCGAATTATTCAAGTAGTCAACAGACTGCACTACGGTAATGGCAGTTATGCATTTGCACTTAACTCCAAGGGAGAGCCAATTATTCATCCCAATCCAGCGGTGATGTCAACTCTAGAAAAACCTGCCCACAGTTTTCTAGAGTCAGCCGACCCTAACTTAGCGGCGCTTGCTAGTCGTATGGTCAACCAACAGCAAGGAATCGAACTCATTCCCATTGATGGCACCAACAAATATGTTGCTTATGTTCATCTCAAACAAGCGAATTGGTCAATAGCTCTGGTTATACCGCGTGAAAACATCGAATCTCAACTAAAAGCGCTGAACTTACTTGCTTCCATATTGGGTGGACTACTTGGGGTCGCAGCAATTATAGCTTGGCGACAAATACAACTATCTCAACAAGCGAAAATGCAGGTTGTGCTGCTTAGTCAACAACAAAAAACATTACAACAGCAATCGCTTGAACTGGAGCAAGCTTTACGAGAATTGCAACAAACTCAAGCTCAGTTGATTCAAACTGAAAAAATGTCTAGCTTAAGTCAGTTAGTAGCAGGACTAGCACATGAAATTAACAACCCAATCAGCTTTATTTATAGTAATATCACTCCCGCCCATGAATATCTCCAAGATTTGCTCAGATTACTGCAACTTTACCAACATCACTATCCCCAGCCGGTGCCAGAAATTCAAGATGAGGCAGAAGCAATTGAATTGAATTTCTTGATGCAAGACTTGCCGAAGTTGCTGACTTCGATGAAACTCGGTGCGGACAGAATTAAACAAATTGTGCTATCTCTCCGAAACTTCTCACGCTTAGATGAGGCAGAAATGAAACTGGTAAACATCCATGAAGGTATCGATAGTACACTAATGTTTTTAGAAAGCCGCCTCAAGGCTACACCAGATCATCCAGCAATTGAAATTCTCAAAGAATATGCTGACCTGCCACTGGTGGAATGCTATGCCGGAGAACTCAATCAGGTGTTTATAAAACTTATAACAAACGCAATTGATGCCATAGAAGAGTCATTCGTTATTTGTCATCTCCTGCCTCAAGGTGAAGACAGCGCGTCTACTTCATTGATAAGGCGTAAAGGTCAAATTCGCATTCAAACTGAACTTACTGCTGACAAACAAATAATTATTCGCATTGTTGATAATGGAGTTGGGATTCCTGAAAATTTGCAAAACCAATTATTTAATCCCTTTTTTACTACTAAACCTGTTGGCAAAGGTACAGGCTTAGGTTTATCTATCAGTTATCAGATTGTTACTCAAAAACATCAAGGAAAATTGCAGTGTAATTCCACTTTGGGTAAAGGTACAGAATTTGTGATGGCAATTCCATTAAACCAGCAAAGGCAGCAAGCTGCCTAATTGGGGGCAAAAGTAGCGTTTTCAAAAAAGTATAACTCCAGATTAGAAGCAAGTTTCACCTACGCTGTTTCTATGTTCCCCCGATGTTGACTGTTGCTGACTATAGCCAAGACACTCCAGCTACGCCGTCGCTGTGATTCAGCAAACACTGATATAATCATGAGGTTTCAGCTACGCTGTTATCGTTCTTTATCCCACCCGAAATCACCCGAAACCGTCCTCCCAGCTACGCTGTTGTCCCCTCGCCCCAGTCTCTCGCTGTGTCCCCGTACCTCCGTAGCACTTGACACCTCGCTACTCCCGTATTTTGGCTAGAAGCAAGCCGTGCCTTTTGCCTCCGGCAAACCTCGCTTCGCTCGGACGACAGGCTTGCCAAAGGGGGAAGTGTCCCCGCTTTGGAAACCCCCTCTCATACCTCCCTCAGTTATGCGTCCTAAACTGTCAAAAAACCTGCTTCGTACCAAGACATTAGAAGCTCGTGTCAACGTAATCGAACACGAGATGATTAAGTTGAAAGCACAAGACGCGGGACTAAGCATAGCTGAATTAACAAGACGCAGTGTTTTACTAAAACCACTGCCCAAACGACTGAGCAAAATAACCCTAGCTACTTATAGAGAATTAGTACGCATCGGCAACAATATTAATCAACTTACCAGAGCCACCAATACAGCTATTAAAATGGGACTGCGACCACCCGCAGATCCAGAACAACTAAAACAGCTACAAGAACTCTTACAACAAATTGGTCGGGAACTGTCCCAAATTGAAACTGAAATTACCGATGACGATGACATTGACGACGACGGAGAGCAGGAGGACTGGGAGTAAAAATGATTGGCAACCAAACCAAGGGTAAAAGCTTTCGTGGACTCCTTGACTATCTTGAAAACAAAGAGCAGTCATCTTTAATTGGCGGCAATATGTTTGGCAGAAATGCCAGAGAACTCGCTAGAGAATTCCGACTGTCTCGACAACTTAATCCAGAAGCGGAGAAAGTAGTTCACCATGTTTCGCTCTCACTAAGCCCAGGCGAACAGCTAGACAATGATACTTGGTGCCTTGTAGCCGACAAGTACATCGAGGAAATGGGTTACACAGCTAACCAATATGCCATCTACCGCCACAGCGACCGCAACCACGACCATATACATATTTGCGCCAGCAGAATCAGTTTGGATGACGGCAAGATTACCCGCGATAGCTGGGAGTATGTGCGCTCTGAAAAAATCATTCGACAGCTAGAACTAGAATATGGTTTACAGCAAACTCTAAGTAGCAAGGAGAAACTGAACCGCGCCCCCAGCTATGGGCAACAGCGACGAATCGAAAGGGAACAACTAGAATACGAGCATGGTTTGAGAAACACGCCGCCACAACAGTCAATCAAAACCCAACTAATTGAAGTAATCGACCGCGCCATAGTAGATAAACCGACTATGCCGCAACTGGTTGAGCGATTGCAATTACAAGGTGTAGAAGTTCGTCACGGATTAACACGCAACGGTAAAAGTAAGGGCATCTCGTACTCGTGGAATGACCAGAAATTCAGCGGCACATCTTTGGGGCCTGCCTATACATTCCCAGGTTTACAAAAACATAAGTTTATTGACTACCAGCCCCAACGGGATGATGAGCTTATTGAGAATCTGTTGAAGAATCCTAAAGAGCAAGCAGTGGAGAGCCAAAGATTCATAAATACAATCGTTGACTTTATTGAACAGTCAGTAGTTGATGATGCCTTGGCTGAAACGTTGCCACAATTAACAGAACAACTATCTATTTATCGGCAACAACTCTTTCGAGCTAAAACTGCATTCAATGACTTTGAAACAGCGTTGACGACTGAGTTGCAATCCCACGCAGATCAGAAAGCAATTTTGTCAATCTCTGATTATATTGAGCAATCAGCTATCGAGTCAGCTTTAACTGAAACAGTATTAGGATTAACAGAGCAACTATCTCAATACAAAGAGCAACTATTTATTGATAAAACTACATTCAATGACTTTGATGAAGCATTTACGGCTGAGTTGCAATCCCATGCAGTGAAGAAAGCCATTTTATCAATCTTTGATTATATTGAGCAATCAACTATCGAGTCAGCTTTAACTGAAACAGTATTAGGATTAACAGAGCAAATTTCTCAATACAAAGAGCAACTATTTATTGATAAAACTACATTCAATGACTTTGATGAAGCATTTACGGCTGAGTTGCAATCCCATGCAGTGAAGAAAACCATTTCATCAATCTTTGATTCTTACGGGGGGACAAAAAGGGCTAGGATGCAGATAAAATAAGCTTCATAGCTCTTTCGCCTTGTTGATAATACTTACGCTTATTAGGAGCTAGTGTCATTAACTCGGACACCAATTCATAAGAATTTTCCATGAAATTGACCCAGTTAGACCCATATAATCCAATATAAAAACTGCTATGACGGCGAATTGTCCTTAAAGATTCTTTAATTCGTCCAACATATTTTTGAACACCCATGCGTTTAATTTTTTGACCAGATATAGTTGCACTTGTATAGGCGAGCGAGATTAATAATATTAGGGAAATTAGCCTTTGACCTGATACATTAGTATCTTCCAAGTTATAACCACCGCTTTTAAAATCTCTAAACATCTCTTCAATATCAAAACGCTGTTTATAAGCAATAATCGCCGAATCTAAATCATCTAAATTAGTTAAGATAAACCAAGCCTCTTCCGGCGCAACTCCAAAGCGTTTACGTTTCCATTTACCTGCAAGATTAAAGGTAATAAATCCTGTAGATTTTGTATATTTAATACCTTGATAAAAGAAAGAAAGTCCAGGTGCTAAACCTAAATCTCTTAATTGCAGCCAAATTTCCGGTTCTATTTCTATAAATGCATCCTTTTTTAAGCGTAAACAGAAATATACTTTCTGCTCTGTCAACCAGTTAGCCAGCTTTATTGAACAAAATTCTCGGTCTCCTAACACTACAGTTTTATAATTCTTGAAAATCGGTAATGCTTTTTTGAATACTGCTTCTTGCTCATCAAAATTACTCGAACCTAACTTGCCTAACAACTCAAAATATATTGGGATAGACCTCTTATCCCAAACTACGCTGATCATTAATAAATTAATACATCCCCAATTAGTCCTGTCTATTACTAAATAAACAACTTGATTTAAAGGAAAATATATTTCTAGCCAACTTTTAATAATTGGGAACCATATCTCTTCAACATTTATATAATTTAAAGATAAGAATCGTTGGATTTTCTTTCTTCTACTTTCAAATAATATGGGGATAGGTAAACCAGTAGCCAATGCTTCAAGGCTTACAGTTTTTATTGATTGTAATAAATTAATTAGAATTTTTAGTAATAAATATTCTGCACGTCCCAATTCTCGCTTGAGGTTTGTCTCGTAGAATTCTGGTAACATTATCATTAAATAGAGCTTGTTGCGAATGAAGGCTCTTTTTGTTTTACCACAAATTGCTACACTCGTTGCCCTATATCTATTTCAGGATATTTTGTCTCCCCTCAAGTCTTTGATTATATTGAGCAATCAGCTATCGAGTCAGCTTTAAGCCAAGCAGTATTAGGATTAACACAGCAAGTTTCTCAATATCATCAGCAGCTACTTGAAGCGAAAACTACATTCAATGACTTTGAAACAGCATTGACGGCTGAGTTACAATCTCATGCAGAGAAGATAGCTATCTTATCAATCTCTGATTACGTTGAGCAATCGACTGTTGAATCTGCCTTAACTGAAACAGTATTAGAATTAACGCAACAACTTTCTCAATACAAAGAGGAACTCATTACAGCTAAAACTACATTCAATGACCTGGATGCAGTACTTGCGAATGAGTTACAATCATATCTAGAGAAAAGAGCTATTTCATCGATTTCTGATTATATTGAGCAATCGGCTGTTGAATCAGCATTAACCCAAACAGTATTAGAATTAACGCAACAACTTTCTCAATACAAAGAGGAACTCATTACAGCTAAAACTACATTCAATGACCTGGATGCAGTACTTGCGAATGAGTTACAATCATATCTAGAGAAGAGAGCCATTTCATCAATTTCTGATTATATTGAGCAATCGACTGTTGAATCGGCCTTAACTGAAACAGTATTAGAATTAACACAACAACTTTCTCAAAATCAGCAGCAGCTATCAGCCGGAAGAACCATATTCGACGACCTGGAAGCAGCGATTGTTTATTTGGAGCAACTCCATAGATCGCAAAAACCAGTAGACGCAATTGCTCTTAATCAAACTCCAACTATAACCACAGATGAACCAAAGCTAACCCCGAATCAAACAGCCGAGTTATATGAGTATTACAGCGCCGACTTGCAAAACTTATTAGTGACTGACCGAGATAAAGAAATTGCAATCAGGGCGCTATTAGATGATAAACCAGCCCAAGATGTTGAAGAAATTATCTTTGCCAGTCCAGCCGGATGGACTATTGATGAAGCTAAAGCATTAGTTTTAATCGCTAACAATCAACTGGCACACTTACAAGAACAACCCCAGTTTGTACCTCCACCAGAGGATGAAAGCAAAAGGCAAGTACTACAGTATTACCTGACTCAAAAACGCGCTATAACTAATTTTCTTGTGCAACCATTACAACGGCAGGGGTTGGGTTATATAGATCAACAGGCTCAGGTTGTGTTTATCAAGCGGGGTTTAGATGGTTCTAAGTCAGGCGCACTGGTTTGGGATACCGCACGGATTGACAATCGTTGTACGGAGTACCCCGAAAACAGCGATGGGCTACGCCCCGCCGGAGGCGATCGCTCTCCTGGGTGGTTTCATTTCAAATTGGGTGGAGAGCCTGACGATAAAATTGAGAGAGTATACCTGTGTTCTTCCCCCATTGATGCGCTGACAATGGCAGAGATTGATAGGAATGCACACAAGGGGCAACCACCAGTTAGAACAATGTACATGGCAGTGGATGACCAGGATAACTTGCCTTTTGAACTCCTCAGAAATATCAGCAGAATTGGACTGGCATTTAATAATGATGATCTTGGTAATGAAGCTGCCCAGGTTGTTCAGGAAATGCTACCCCAGGCTAAAAGAATTGCACCCAAGGGGCTTAGTTGGAATGAGGTTTTTGTTAGAGAGCGGCAGCAGCAGCAAGAGATGCTGGAGCAAAAGCAACGGGGGCGAGGTTTTAGTCGATGATCTCGCGCCATCGCCGACGAACTCGTGACCGCTACGCTCTCGGAGTCGGTGGCTCTTACGGGCAGAAAGATTACTGGTTGGGCCAACTAGATCGTGCAAGCCCGCAAGAGCCACTCCGCTGCGCCGACTCCGAGCCACGAGTTCTGAAATCTTGGAAGTATTGACACTGTAGACCTTTTGAATATATTAATGCTTAACAGTGGGGCAGGTAGTACGGAGAGGTTTTGGTAAAGGTGCCGTGCGATCGCTATTTTGGCGGCATAGCGCAATCAGTTTGCCACTGGCGGGAAGTGAGGTAAGTAATTAACAGCGTCAAAATAGTACCAAGATTGAGCAATGCCTACTCAATAGTAGAGATTACGGAGTTGCTGGAATTAAAGTTGACAAATATTTCCGTAGACTTCGTGGCGGCAAGTGTTAATGCTTAAGCAGAAAATCATGATCAGCAGAAAAATTATTAGTCAAAGTTCTGAGCAGCACACCTGTCAAAAACTCATTATATTACCTGAACTTATAAAGCATAGCTGAATTTACTAATTGGGCGTTAACTGATGAAAAAATCTGTTTCTATCGTCATCACAGTTTACAATCGAGAAAACTACCTTGCTGCGGCAATAAAAAGTGTCCTAGCTCAAACTTGGTCTGACTTAGAATTGTTAATCTGGGACGATGGCTCTACAGATCGTTCCGTTGAAATCGCATCCGAGTATGCCCAGCAAGATCAACGCATCCGAGTCATAGCCGCCAAACATACTGGTATCGCCCCTGCTATCCACGGGGCTGTTGCTGCAACTACTGGAGATTATATCGGTTGGGTAGACAGTGACGATATTCTAGCTCCAACCGCCTTAGAACAGACAATTTCCATTCTGAATAACCACCCCTTGGTAGGACTTGTTTACACAGACTATCAACTAATGGACGAACAGGGGAACCTGTATGGAATCGGGCAGCGTTGCCAAATCCCCTATTCCAAAGAACGGCTACTTGTTGACTTTATGATCTTCCATTTCCGCCTAATACGCCGCACCGTTTACGAGCAAGTGGGAGGTATTGATCCGAACTTTACTTATGCTGAAGAGTATGATTTGTGTCTAAAACTCTCTGAAGTCACTGAATTTTACCATATCGCCCAGCCTCTCTACTATTATCGTCGTCACTCTGGTAACTTGACTAACCAACAGTTTGAACCGATTCGCTGGTCTCAAAAAGCAATCAATAACGCACTCAAAAGGCGGGGGTTAGACAGCCAATATGAGCTATCTATGCAAGTCGTCGCTCATTTTACTATTAAATCTAAACACCGCTCTCAAAACACTTCTAACTCCCCTCAGCAAATTTTAAATTCACCAACCACTGTTTCGATTATCATTCCAACTTACAATCGGAAACATTATCTTAAATACGCTCTCGATAGCGTCTGTTGTCAAACCTATACTGACTACGAAATAATCGTAGTTGATGACGGCTCCACTGATGGGACTGCGGATTGGATTCAAACCCATTATCCACAGGTCAAACTGTTACAAATACCCACTAATACTGGTGCTGCTGCCGCTAGAAATTTGGGCATCAAAAACGCGCTGGGACAATTTATCGCCTTTCTCGATAGCGACGACCAATGGCTACCAGACTACTTGCAACATCAAATTGACACTCTCAAACAAACACCCACTGCTGTCCTCAGCTACTGCAACTATATCGCCATTACTAGCGTTGACCACAAGGGCGACCAAATGAGCCTCAGTCCAAGCCATCCAGACGACCTAATTTTTTCGATGCTTTGGCGATGCTTCATTCACACACTCTCTCAAGTCGTCGTACCCAAATCAGTCTTCCAAACAGTTGGTTTATTAAACGAACAGTTGAAAGGCTGTCATGACTGGGAGTTTTACTTGAGACTGTTTGCACACGGGTCTCCAGTACATATTCCCAAGTATTTAGTTCGCAAACGCTGGTTGCCTGACAGCATCGTTACTCAATCTAACTGTACTGGATGGTTAGCAAATGGGCTTCAAGTCCTAGAAGAATTTTATCGTCGCCCCGCCAACGCCTGCTACAGCGATTTGCGACCAACCATTGAAACTCATTTTCGTACAACTGTAGAACAATTCAAGTCATACATTTTCCCCGCTTTCAATCAAAATCAGAGCCAGTCCATCACTGCCTCCCTAGTTTCCATTATTATCTCTAGTGATAACGCCAGGAGATTTGCTGCCTGCCTACACAGTTGCCAACAACAAATTTATCAGAATCTGGAAATTATTATTGTTGAACACGACTCAACCGAGGACTTGAGCGAAATTAGTCGCCAATTTGCCAGCACAACTAAAGGACGTGTAATCTTAACTCAATGCCAGCAACCAGGAGCAAGTTCTGCTTACAATCAGGGATTAGCTTTAGCTACTGGTGACTATATCCAATGGCTGGATGGTTCAGATGAATTGACAAAAGAAAAAATTGCCTTGCAAGTAGCAGCATTAGAACAAAATCGTCAGTTTGACATTGCCTATGGTGATTGGCAATGGTGCTTTTATCAAAACGAGCAGTGTCAATTAAGAATTGCTTTTGCATTCCAGCAGAATGACGATGAAAGAATGCAGAGACTAATGCATAACTGGCAACCTCTTCATGCCTTCCTAATTCGTCGCTCTACAGCAGTGCGCTTGCAAGAGTTACAAGTGTGGAATGATCCACAGACTCAATTGGATGCAGACCGGGAGTATTTAACTCTAGCAGCAATGGTGGGGTTTCGTTTTCTTCACGTTCAAAATTCTACCGTACTCTACAATCATTTCTCCTCCAGTCAGATAATTTTGTCCGACTCTTATGTTCTGAGAGTCGAGAGACTCAAGCAAATGTTTTTACGCTTTCAATACCATGCCACAATGCAGCCACTAGGTGAGATTACAGAACAACATTGGTTTCTGCTCAAGCAAAGTTGGGATTTGTGGAAACTCGCACCAGTTACACTTGAGCGACACGGAGAAGAAGCTTTTTTTCTTCAGCACTCTCAAAAAGAGCTAGGAATACCGCTCAACTTAGCCCAAGCCAGGATAGTCAGCGCCTTATACAAATCTGAGCAAGCTTGCACTTTAGAAGATCATGCTCGTCAAATTGTGCGGATGTTTTGGAAGCAAATCGTTCAACAGCCTGGAGGTGAGGCAAAAAATGTTGCAGCCGAACTCACAAGATGGGTAGGACTTGCTCATCCTGAAACTTCTGATTCTTCCCCTCGTCAACTGGGGCACACTGGCAGTCAAAGTACATCTTTACTGCAAGCCTCAATTGATGCAATTCCGTTGTCTGCCCCGTTGTTTGTAGAACAGCAATTGGCAGTGCTTTACGTACTGGACAAACTTCGGACTGCTGGAATGCTTAACCAAGTTTCTGCTCCACAGTCAGAAATAAATCAGTCAATGCCAGCTAGATAAATCTTGTAAATTCTTTTCCGAAAAAACATCTAAAACATATAAAAACTTTAATCTAACTATAAATTCACTTGTCAAGCCAGAATTTTACCTAAAAAACAACCAGTAATAATTTCCGTAAAGCTTCGGTAGACTGAAACGCAAATATTATCTTATCTTCAACTCAAGTACCTGCATTATTCAAAGATTCGAGGTTTGATGAATATCTAGAAGTGTTGAGTTCGTTCCAATCCTTAAAACTTGAGAATTCCGAAATCATTTCTTACCTGGACTATCTTCATCAAAGATATTTGTTTTCTGAGAGCAAGCATTTATTCAATTCTTAATTAATCAAATGGCTATTCAGTACTCTTTATGCTAAATCAATCTGCCCCAAATCTGAAATCCTTGATTAAAATTCAAATTGGCAGGATTTTTGGGAATTTTTAGGCTGATTTAGCAATTTCAATATTCTAGCTTGTCTTTTTAAGCTATTTTTTGATGTTTCACTAATAGTTAAGTATCTTTTGTAATGAATCCTCAGAGAAATTAAGATTTTGATTTCATCATAACAAACTCTCAATAGATAATTATACGGCTCAGTTTTTCGTCACAATAATTCATCATTAAAAAGATACAACTTATGTCAAGTACTGATATGATTATCCCCACTGATGCTTCTTCATCTCAAGGAGGGCTATTACCATCTTCTCTGACAGTCACATCTTTCAGCAGTGGAAGAGAGTATAATTCGTCATTAATAGGGTTGCAAAAAACATCTCCAACAAGTAGTGCTTCTGGTCTGATTGACACTAATCAGGAAACTCTTACTAACTACAGTAATTCTGTTAGTACTATCTCTGATAGTTTACCGTTATTTAATCAATCAGTTTTTTCGACATCTCTGGCATCTCAATCACTTCCAAACAATCCGACAACTGGTTTAGATCCACTGACTGGAAGTGGGAAAAATCTGTCCCTAGTTGGAATTAATAGTAACGATTCTCTTTTAAATCCTAGTTCAGTATTAAAGGGAAAGTTTGGTAATTTCGATAATCATCAAAATTTCCAGTTAACTCTACAAGATGCTAATGGAAATCCAGAAAACTTTTCTCTGACTGGCGATGGTGAAGGTGAAGTATTTCAAACTAACCTTGGTGAGCAAATTATTTTCACTGGTACTGATGGAACCACGAAAGTCCAAATCTCAGCATCCAATAATCTTCAATTTGGTGATTACATTGGTTCAGAACTTAACGTTCAGACAGAAGGCAGTATTACATCTGGCAATATCCTCTCGAATGGTGGGGCAATTAACCTAACCAGCTATCAGGGGTCTGTTACTAGTAAAGGTAACATCACTACTAGCGGCGGCGACATCAGCCTCACTAGCACTGAAGGATTGGTCGCGGTTTCAGGGACATTAGATGCCTCAAGTCTGGCTAATGGGCACAAGGGCGGAACCGTACAAGTATTGGGAAACACGGTTGCCTTGCTTGACCAAGCTCAAATTAATGTATCAGGTAATGCTGGAGGTGGGACTGCTCTTATTGGTGGTGATTACCAGGGCAAAGGGACAGTGCCTCAGGCTCAAAGCACGTTTGTCAGCAATGGTGCAAAAGTTAACGCCGACGCAGTGAACAGTGGTAATGGTGGTAAGGTAGTTGTTTGGTCTGACAATACCACCCGCTTCTTGGGCAACATTAGTGCCCGTGGTGGAAGCAAATCCGGCAATGGAGGGATGGTCGAAGTTTCAGGAAAACAACTGCTCGATTTTCAAGGGATGGTTTATGCCAATGCTGTTAATGGGTTAGCCGGAACTTTACTGTTAGACCCCAAAAATATTATCATTGACGATTCACAAGGACGTGCCGCTTATATCAGCGGTCCTTTCCAATATTGGGGTAGTTCTGCAACTGCCAGTGACCAGAATGCTATGAATGCAGCATTTGGCGCTGGTAATTGGGATAATCTGAGCCTCTCCAGTGCTGGAGCAACTCCTTTCGCCACTGGCACAGGCAATGATTACAAATTTATCTTTCTGGATGGTGGAGACAGCCAAGCCGTCAATCTAAGTAACTATCTAGCAACTAACTCGGCCAGCATAGATGCCTGGGTCAAGCAAGGCGGACATCTGTTCATTAATGCCGCTCCTAACGTAGGGGGTAGCTTCTCATTGGGCTTTGGAGTAACGCTTAATTATGATGGTTCTAGTGATTTTGCCAGGGATGTAGTTGCTGCCGAGCCATCTCATCCCATCTTTAACGGTCTACTGCCTACCGCTACCAGTTTTAGCGGGGATTACTTCAGTCACGCCACTGTTTCTGGCGGAGGCATTACCCCTATCCTTTTGCGTAACTCTGGCGGCGGTGGAAACCCAGGTGGAAACCCAGGCGGAAACCCAGGCGGAAACCCAGGTGGCGGCTATGGTGGAGACCAGATTGTTGTCCAGGGTGGCGGCTATGGTGGAGACCAGATTGTTGTCCAGGGTGGCGGCTATGGTGGAGACCAAATTGTTGTCCATAATGTTGTCCAGAACGTTGTCCAGGGTGGCGGCATCGTACTAGGAGAAGAGCCTGTAGGACAAGGGCTTGCTTTATTTGGTGGAATGACCACTACCAACTGGCACACGCCGCAACCAAGTGCAAACAATTTGCTGGTCAATATTCTTGAGTATGCGTCTGCACCCACACCGCTCAGTGCTAATGATACCTTTGCCCAAAATCCGGATGTGACAACAACGATCTCGCCCACGCAAATTACCAAAATTACAAATGCGGGGACAGCCGTGGTGCTGCAAGCTAACAATGACATCACGGTTAATAAAGCAATTACGACTAGTGCAGTCGGAAGCGGTGGCAGCCTGACCCTGGAAGCCGGTCGCAGCATCAATGTCAATGCTAACATCACTACGGATAACGGCGATCTGACGCTTAAGGCTAATGATTCTGATGCGGTAGCGGCGGAACGTGACCCTGGTGCAGCAGTGATTACTATGGCTCTAGGAACTACACTGAATGCTGGTACGGGTAAGGTGAGCGTTTCTCTGAATCAGGGTACTGAAGGCGGAAATAATCCCAGCGGTGATGTCACAATTGGTAGTATTGCCGCGAAACAAGTGGACATTTTGAGTGATGGCGGTGTCACTACACAGAGCGATATTGAAACCAATGGCGGTGATTTAAATATTACTGCTCTTAAAGATATCGCTGTTCAGAAAATCATCGCCCAAAATGGTGGAATTAGTCTCACCAGCAGTAATGGTGCGATTACTGCAAGTAGTGAAATTACTGCTGATAATGGTGTAACTGCTCTAGCCAAACAGGACATCACAACTAGCAATCTCAGTTCAAATAGTGGAGCAGTCAGCTTAATTAGCACTCAAGGTGCTGTTATGAATGGTGACATTACTTCCACCAGTGGAGGTGTAGCAATATTAGCAACCCAGAACATCACCACTAATAACATCCACTCGCAGAATGGAACAGTTACCCTAAGTAGTCATAGTGGTGCTGTTACTACTACTGGCGACATTAATACCGATGGTGGCAGTGTAGATATTGCAGCAGGTGGTGATGTGGCAACCCATAGCATCACCTCAAATAATGGAGCAGTCAACTTAATCACCAGCCTGGGTACTGTTACTACCTCTGGTGATATCATCGCTACCAAGGATGTAGATATTGAAGCAGGCGGTAATGTGGCAACTAGCAACATCCTGTCGCATGGTGGAGCAGTTAACCTTAGTAGCACTACTGGTTCTATTACTGCTAGGGGTGATATCGCTACTAGCAGTGGCTTTGTAGATATTGAAGCAAGCGGTGATGTAGCAACCCGTAGCATCACCTCAAATAATGGAGCAGTCAACCTGATTAGCAAGCAGGGGATTATTACTGCTACTGGGGATCTGACTACAGAAGGTGACTTTATAAACATTGAAGCTACTGAGAATATTGCTACCCATAATATCCTGTCACATGGTGGAGGTATTTATCTGACTAGCACCAAGGGGGCAGTAAATACAGGATTTTTAAATTCAAACGGGAATGGTGCAGGGGGAGATGTTTATGTGCAAGCCGCTGGTGTATTCCAAGCTACAGGCTCAGTAGCAATCAACAGCAAAAATTATAGGGTTTACACTGGCAACAGCTCGCTTATCATTGCTCAAGGTTCTGCTTCACTCTTATCTGAAAGTCTCAGCCCTGATTATTATTCCAAGGGTTTGGATAAATCTCAAGAAATACAGCCCGACACCAGTAGCATCCAAGTAGCAAATAACCCTACCGTTCACCCTGATAACCACCAAGACCTTTGGCCGTCTCAAATTAACCTTTCAACAGATAAACAGCAGCAATTAGAAGGTTTTATCAAGCAATTGTGGCACGCAGTCCAACCATTAGCTGAATTTGTCTTAGGAACTATGTACCAGTTTCTGTATGACAATGGTGGCTCTATCAGAGCGTTATTAAAGCCTTTGCAGCTGACTCAAAAAGAAGAAGTTTTATGGGAGCGAACTCTGCCAAACTCAGCAGCTTTTAAGTTGGGACGCACGCTTGGAGGTGGAGCAGCAATTGTCCAAGGAATAGCAGAGTTCTTGACAGGGAGTATTGCAGAAGTTGGGGGTGGAGGTTTATGTATTACTGGAATAGGCTGCCCTGGTGGGGTAGTAGCGATCGCCACAGGGGCAATTTTGCAGTCTCATGGTGCAGCTACGGCTATATTCAGTGCTGGGGAAGAAGGCAAGTTGCTTAGGGATCTACTTAGCCCTAATAGAATGGAAAGCAGCTCAAATAACCCTCTAGAAGGACAAAATTTTTACGTACCAAATCCAAAAGATAATACTACTCTTAGCTCGATTCGAGAAGAATTATCAAGTGAAAATATACTGTCTGACCAGAAAATTGATGAGGGAGGATTTGGGACAGTTTATAAAATTCCAGAACATAAAGATTTAGTGATTAAAGTCCCTACTCAATCCCAAGGGGGACAAAATAATCAATTGATTCAAGAAGCTAAAAACCTATATGAGCTAACAAAGAAAAACTATCCAACTGTCTATAAAGGTCTAATTGAGTGGGTTGATTCCAATGGTATTAGCAGGCAAGGTATTCTTATGAAAAAGGTAGACGGTGTGCTAAGTAAGCGTATCCTGCATCAAGGAAAATTTATTAATGACCCACCTAATCCAGTAATTGAGAAATACGTCACTCAAAAAACTATTGAAGACTTAAAGGCATTTAAGCAAAAAGCGAAAGATGATACAATAGTTATTGATGACTTGCAGTTTATGGTTTCAAAAAAAGATGGATCTATAAGTCTTATAGATCCTGCACGAGTCGAGCATCTTCCTTATAAACTCCAAAATAATGGACAAATTATTATTAGAGGAAAAAGTGCAAACAGAATAAAAGACAATTATCTCCGTCGGATCGATAAGCTCATTCAAGATTTTAGCAGTTTACTTAAAAATTAATGATTTTCTTAGGGAAAATATATGATTACATCAAATAAAAATCTTGATTTCAACCTGAAACTTATGCATCGAATAATAAATGATCGGGTAAAATTTCTAACTCGTTTAACATCTTTAGAACCTCAAGATGAATTGCGAACAGAATTAGGTTCTATACTTCTGGAGACTTATAGTGGTACTCGACTGTATATTGATGTAGATGAAGGTATGGCAAATATTCTACTTTTCGATGCTAGCGATCCAAGTCAACCAATTAATCAAAACATCAAGGCATTTACTTATAAATATTTAATTTTTCCGAGGATGGAAGGCCAAGACTCGCTTGCATCTTTACTGGTTCAGCCTATTTCTGATATTGAAGTGATTTCCCGCGATAATGAAGATTATGGTTTTTATAGTATGTGTGGTTTTAGACTAAACTTTCCTAATGCTAAATCTCTATGTATCGGTACTTATTTAACTGCTGACAAAATACCAGGGGCTTGGATTTTAATGCCTGAAGAAGTGGATGTGAATTTGCGCTATCATGCTATTACAGCAAAATCTGAATAAATCTCAAAATTGCTCTGGTCGTTCCAAGCGATCAGAGCAAAACTACCTGGTCTTAGCATACCTTTGGCATCAATATCTAAATTCCTTAGACCGATACTTAGAGTATTTGCACCCACATTTCCAAGTGAAAATCTATGGTGATGACCATAAAAATGCAGGCAAATATTACTATGTAACAAATAAGTTTCTAACTGCTTTGAACCATCACGATGTTCTCGACTTGACAGTCCAGAATGGGTAATAAGCAAGTCAACTCCAGTTGAGTCAAATTGAATAAGTAACTGTGCATTAGACCGCCGTATATCTGTCTTTAACTTCTGTTGAGCTTTTTTAAATTCAAGTTTGGCTTTATTGCCCTTGCCTCTTTTTAAGTCTGTTAGTATTCCACCAACAACCAGAACATTCAAGCCTTCAAGCATTCCCTTAAAGTAGTCAGGAATAAAATAGATTCCTCTAAAAACTTCAGTTAGCTTATCTTTTGATATCAAATTCAACTGCTCAAAATCTTCATGATTACCTCGACTAAAATAAAATGGAGCATTCATAATTTCTAACTTTTCTGCTCCTACTGAAAAAAATTGGCTATGCTCTAGAGATTGATTCATTTCAAACAAATCGAATGAATCGTCTTTTTTATAATAAGGATCTTCATTTTTAGCTGCAATTCCACTAGGCCAAAATCCAAAATCTCCCACTTGGAAAATAGCACACAGTGGTATACTAAATAAAGTTTGCAACCTGATAGCGAGTATAATCGCAGCTTTGATATTTCCATGTATATCGCCTAACAATAAATAAAGCTTTGTAGAATCAAAATTAATTTGACCACGCTGATAAATCTTGTAAAGTATACTTTTATTTAAGTAAGAAAAATCTATTGAATGCGCTCCAATTTGTGTCAACCACTTACTCATAGTTAAGATTTCTCACAATTTATTATGTCTACAAAATCTTAACCGATTTTCAGATGAGTTATTAGAGTTATACTACCTATCTTTGAGCAGAAAAAATCCGCTCAACCTTTCAATGCTGTGGCATAGTCTTAACAGTGTTTCTTGAAGTGACTGACAATGTTTCTAGCGCTGACCGTTTACACTGCGCGAGTCATAATCACAAACGCCAAATTGCTTAATATATTCCACTAACTCTCTAGTATACCCCCCTTCAGAAATTCGCCCCAAATTCCCCACTAGAATAAACAGTTCTCGCGCCCTGCTGACAGCAACATTGAGCAAATTAGGTCGCCGATTAATAAACCAGAGGCTATCAGTTGATTGGCATTGGCGAGTCGAGAAAATTATCACCGACTTCTGACCACCTTGGAACGTGTGAACTGTGCCAACGCTCTTGGGGGAAAAATCTGACCAACGAGATTTTAAGCGTTGAGTCAGCGCATCTACTTGACGGCGGTAAGGTGAAATCACGCCAATTGTGTTGTCAGAGTCAGTAGGATTTAAGCAATAACCCGCCGCTAACAACTCCTCAATCAACGCTTCTACTGCATCAACTTCTGCCCAATTAACGTTGTTCTCCAGCTTCCCTTCCACATCGCAAGCAATCAAGTTAGTACCTAACCGAGAAGCTTTTGGTTCAGTTTTGATGATCATGCCGTAATTGCACAAGCGATCGCAAAAATCAGCAATCACTGGAACACAACGGTAATGATATTTAAGGATAATGCCATTACCAATGTCTCCGGGTTGTCCCGATGCTCCAGCCGCTCGGTGATAAGCTGTGGATGCAGTAGGGCTGTAGCGGTCATAATCTACATCCGTTAAACCCTGTTCTAGAAATGACTTGCTACGATATTCCTCTTTCTTCTGGTCGCTCAAATTAACAACCGGCTCCAATTGCAATGGATCGCCAACAATCAAAGCCCGATTACACCTAACTAAAACGGGGAAAACTTGATGCGGTGGAATCTGACCCGCTTCATCTACAATTACTTGATCAATACAGCCACTATCGGGATAGGGTAACAAATTGCGGATCGAGTGCAAAGTGCTAAGAAACACCGGAAATAACAGGCTGATATCCCGATAAATGTTTCTCCAATTATGACTTAACTGACGGTAAGCATCCCATTCGCCATTCAATAATGCAATGTAAGTTCTTATGGAAGCTATCACCTCATCTTTTCGCCGTCGAGCTTCTTGTTGCTGAAATTGCCAAGACCACTCAAATAACTCTACTTGCAGCGAGTGCAATTCGGTGTAGAAGCGACTGTAAAAATCTTTGGGGGGATAAGTGGCGAGTCGGTTTTCGATTTGAGAACGGCGAGTAATCAGGTCTTTGAGTTGCTGCTTTCTTGACTCAAGCTGCTGTTGTGTGCTGTCAATACCATTCTGTTGTTGCTGCCAGTTCAATGCTTCTGCAATAAGCTGGTCAATACTCTGCTGGGCGGCGATGAGAGATTCAGTTGTTAGTGGGATTTGAAATTGAAATGGGGTGGCCAGTGTCGCTAACACAGGCATCTCTATCTGTTTGTGCAAGCGTTTGAGAATATGATGTGGGCTGGTTTTGGTTATCGAGTGCCAGAATCGTTTAATCGTCCGCAAAAGTTTGACAAACCAGAAGTCATTTCTACTCTTATTCTGCCTGTAATCTTCAGACGGCAAAGAACGCCTAGCACTGTCAATATATTGTCCTATCTGCTGGTAAGCTTCTAGGGGGAACTTATTGTAGTCGCGGTCAAATTCTAATGGTGACGAAGATTTAAATGCAGAAGTCTTTATCGCCTCGTCAAGCAATTGTATATCTCGGCATAGCGACTCTAATAATTCCTCATCAGCACTTTTCTGTTGAAGATCATGCTCGTCTTGCTTCAGGTGAGATTCTATTTGCTGAACACCAGCTAACAACTGTTGCTTTGCTGACTCCCATTCATCTAATTTAAATGTTTCTTTGGCTAACCAATCGAGTGCAGCTTGTAAACTAGGTAACACTTGGCTCTCAACTAAATCCCTAGAGCCTCCTGATAGGTAGAAACGGTCAGACGTAAGGTTGCTGGCTAAGATTTTCTCAACGTTATTTACAGCAAATTTGTTAGTGCTTGTTACCATAGTTAGGTTACTTCTATCTGAACCCGTTGTTGCTAATTCCACTGCTCGACCTACCACTTGCTGCGCTATCTTATGTAACAACAGTGTGGTCTTGCCATTCCCCGGTGGCCCAATCACAGCAGTAACAGGTTGATCCTTAGAATGTTTGAGAGCAAGTGCTTGATAGTCATCCGCCTGTGAGTTGGGAAAAGCACCCAAAAAAAGTACTTCATGTTGAGGTGCTTTTGGTTGTCCAAACAGATATTCGTAAGCCGGATGTCCTGGTCTTGACCACTGAAAGTAATTCTGGTCGCTAATTTTCTGAAAATCTTTTTTGAGGTTGTAATTAAAAGCAGCGTAGTCAAAATCCAATAGATAAGGCAGAAGTTTTGACCGCACGGGGAACGGCGGTATTTCAATCAGTCCCATAAAATCTTGTAGCGTTTTAAAGGGACGATTGAAAGTAGTTTCGAGAAAAACTTTCAACCCTTCCCTTGTGACTAAGGACTCAGCCGCTTCTTCCTCTAGCCCGTACCACTGCATCAAATTAGGAATAACAGGCTGAAACTCGTACTCAGTTAAATTCCATCCGCTACTACGATAATTACCCTCGAATATTGTCGAAACGTTGATGGTGAACAACGGGCGAAATTGACGGCGATTCGATTCAACTATATAAAGCTGGGGGAAAGCTACAGCAATGGATGGTAATTTTGTTTGCTCAAAGTTCTTTGCACTTTTAAACGGTTGCTTTAGTTTTTTAAATAAAGACTCGTCTATTAATAATTTATCGCCTACCAGATTTACGAGAGAGTCCCAGATGTTCGGTTGTTCTGAATCGTCAGCTTCTACTTTGGCATTACTCAAATTTTCAACATGGATGTAATCTAACCAAGCTTTGAGTAATTCTCTAATCTGTGAATCTTCCGCCATCTCTGTTTCTCCCCTCGCACCCAATCATGAATCAAAGGTAAAAAGACTCTAAAAGTAGAGATTACCTGACAATTTACCCCAAGTCACTCATCCCCTAGTAAGGCTTCGAGCTTGTTTAAAAGGTTTACTAGCTGCTTTTGTTTTCTAGGTTCTTTCCATAACTGACGCTTTTTAATGCGCTGGGTGATATTTTGGAGGCGGTCTGGTATTTGGTTAGTTGTTTTAGATGAGGATGTTTGTTCATCATCAGTCCAATCTGTGATTTTTTCTTTGATTTGGCTTAAAGACCAATCGTTAGCGATCGCTTCGGATAAAAGTTTTTTTCGGATTTCATTATTTCTTACCCGCGCCAAGACTTGTGCTTTGGTGTATTCCAGCTTGCCTTCTCTCAGTGCCATTAAAATTTCTTCAGGCAGATTGAGCAAAGGTAAGCGTGTGGTAATGAACGATAGCCAATTCATGAGTCCCAAACTCTCAAACACCTGTTGTACCGTGTTTGATTGTTCTTCATCTAGGTTAGGAGAAACGTTTTTACTAGATTCAGTTTCATCGGCTAAATGGTCAGAAACCTTGTCCCCAGTTTGTGGATTATCGGGGTTAGGAAAAACGTTTTTACTAGATTCATTTTTCTCGGCTAAATGGTCAGAAATGTTGTCCTCATTTTGTGGATTATCTGAGTTAGTAAAAACGTTTTTACTAGATTCATTTAATGAGGATTTTGACGGCTGCTCCCCTTTGCTGTGAGCATTCTTCATTCGATACAGCAAGGATTTGACGGCTTCTACATCACAATGCAGCCGGATTGCCAACAGATGCAATATCCCTTCAGTTTCTTCAACAGGGTTAAGGTCTTCTCGTTGCAGGTTTTCAATCAAAGCCAACTGAAACGCTTGGTCATCTGATAGCTCACGCACAACCACAGGCGCGACTTCAAGTTCTGCTGACTGCCCTGCCCGATAACGTCGTTCTCCTGCTACTAATTCATATTTCCCTCCACCTAGTGGACGCACCAACAGAGGTTGGAGGATGCCATGCTGCTTGACTGACGAGACTAATTCTTTTAATGCTTGTGGGTCAAAGTATCGTCTGGGCTGGTGTTGAGGCAGAACTATATCTGAAAGTTTGATAGTAGTTTCAGTTGCGGCTGGCAACTCGGCATCTGGGGAGGATAACCAAGGTGCAGGGGGTGGAGTTGTAATTTGACCCCCAAAGGGTTTGTCTGTTTGTTTGCGTCGGATCATAAAGCCTCCAAAGCCTTGGCGATTTCTTCAAGAATAGCGACTACAGGATGTTTCGGGTCAAATACTGCTAGGGGCGCACGTTCTTCTGACGCATCGACAAAAGCGGTAGCTCTGGGGATGGGTGGGAAAATACGACCCCAAGCTGAAAGTTGAGATTGGATAGCTGCTAATGCGCGTTTATCGGCTGAGTTCTGGTTGGCATACCGCGTAGGAACAAACCCTGCTATTTGGATTTTGCGGTTGGCTTTATTTTTAACGTGGGTGATAGTTTGTAAGAGTTCGTCGGTTCCCTCGAAAGCTTTGAGATGGGTTTCCACGGGAACGAGTACGTGTGTGGCCGCGACTAAGGCGATATAGGAAAGCAATCCTAAACTGGGGGGACAATCTATAAGAATGAAGTCGTATTCATTTAGAACAGATTCAATGGCTTCCTTAAGGCGCAACTCGCGCATCGCAGCACTGACTAACTGCATTTCGGCTCCACTTAAGACTCGGCTTGCTGGAACCAAGTCCATGCCGTGAATGCCCTCATGAATCGGTAAGGGCTGCTCATCGATAATGGCATCAGCAACGGTTTTTTGTAACTGAGATGGCACTAACCCCATGAATTTGGTCAAGGACGCTTGGGGGTCTAGGTCAATCAGGAGAACGCGATGTTTTCGTCGTGCTAGGTGGTATCCCAGGTTTTGGGTCAGTGTCGATTTGGCGACACCACCCGCCTGATTAAACAGCGCGATAATGCGGCATGGAGGATCAGAAGTTGACACTGGCATTATTCCTAGAAGATACGATGATCTTTGGTCAACCGGCTCGGTTTTAGTTTCCAGTTTACGTGTATCAGATGAATAAAGTTTTATTTTAGATAGAAATTGCAGCAGAATTTATATAACTTTATCGTATACAGATGATACGGTGTCACAGAAGACCACTTCAAATAAGGAGTTTTACTATATGGCATTTGATAGCGGTTATGCGCTAGTGATCGGAGTTGGTTCATATCAGAATACGCCAAAACTGAATGTGTCTCTGACAGTTGACGATGCCCAAGAAGTCGCAGATGTACTACAAAATAGCCGCTATTGTGGCTATCTCGAACAACAGGTAACTCTGTTACATGATGCAGATGCAACCCGCAATAATATTGAGGCTGCCTTCGACACACTTGCTAAAACTCTTAAGGAGAGTGACACATTCTTCTTTTTCTACAGTGGTCATGGAGAATATGGTGAAGATGGCTATTACCTAACAACCCATGAAACAGAAATCAAAGATGGTAAGGTTTTAGCAGGTAGCGGCATACACGAAAAAACATTACTTGAAAAAATTCAAGCAATTAAAGCAAAGCGTGTTCTTTTAATATTTAATGCTTGTCATTCTGGCGAAATTTCTCCTGGTTCGCTCGGTATTTCAGAGGAACTACCTAGTCAAAGTCTGCCTAACCAAACTTCAGAAGCATTGATAGGAACAGGTGAAGGACGCGTAATTATTACCGCCTGTCGTGAAGCCCAAAAGTCCTACTTTGTGCGTAATGCCTCAATGACTATTTTTGCTCAAGCATTAACAGATGGACTGCGAGGCAAGAATATTATCAATCGGCGTGGGTATATCAGCATTTTTGACCTTTATGATTATGTTTTTACAAAAGTTAAGGAAGAAGTAGCGCAGCGTTTTGGTCAATTTAACCTAGTTCAAGAACCAGAACTGACCATCCACAAGGGCATTGGGATAATGGCTGTATCGCTGCATCGGGGTAAAGTTCCAGAGGGTGAACTTACCTTTGAAGATCGTCCACCATCTTTGAGTGGAGAAGTGCGTGAGGTAGAGCCAATTGATAGCCAAAAAGCATTACAGCAGATTTTAAGTGGAGAGTTTAAGGCAGCACAGGATATTAATTTAGCTGGACGTGATCAATACAACCTTCAAGGTTCACAAGGCGCAATATTGAATTCATCTGGTAATATTAGTCAGCACTTTGGCAACAAAACCAAGATCAATGTCAGTGGTGACTACGCTGGAAGAGATATGTATAAGCAAAAGTTTATGTCATCTTCTACTTCGGAAACAGTTATATCTTTAGAAAGTATTTATAATCAGGTCAAGCATAGGATTGGTAAAGCAGAACAACAGGGTGAGGATAGTTTAGTTGAGGATTTACAACCAGTAGAATTAGCATTAAAGGCAGCAGCTAGAGCAGAAAAAGAAGGCAATCTGGGTAGGAAAGTTTCTAAACTAAGCGATGCGAAGCAGTTACTTCAAAATCAAGTTGAAACTTATCCAGAGTTGAAAAACTTGCTGTCTTTAATAAAACAGGTGCGATAGATACTAAAGCGTCAGATCAAGTTCAAGGATCTTGGCTACTTTATCTAAATTACTGCTAACATCAGACTCATCTAGCTCACCAATATCAAATTCATCAGTTCCTAAACTACCAATTCCTATCGCCTCTTTATAAATTTCTTTTATTTCTGCAACATAGCTATTAAATAGCTTTCTAGCTTGTATAGGAGTAAGATCGGGACTGAGAAATAAAGTTTGATAAAGGTTTAGCAGATTTGCCTTAATCTGTGGTGGGCTATTTTTACTGGGGTTGAATGCAGATTCTTTTACCCGTTCGTATAATGGATAGAATGGTAATGTTGTTTCATCTTGACGTTCAGAAGTTTGAACGATGCTATAGAGAACATAGTCAGCTTCTCGAAATGGTTTGGCTTCTGATGGACTTGAGCCGTAAACAAGTTGGTTATCCCGTACCCATAGCTGATTAGTATCTAATTGAGTTTCGGGTTTATCAATCAATACAAAGAATCCAGGTTCCATAATATCTCCTGCATCTGGATCTAATTCCCGACGAATACCGATGAGGGATTCAGTACCACCTAACCCGAATAATGTCTCAATTCCATCTAGTAAAATGCCACCTAATTTAATATAAGTGCTAAGTGCAGTAGAGAAGTCAATAATTTTGGTAGTATTTTCAACTAATCGCAGTAGTCCTTTGGCATAGTTCTCCTTCTGCACACGGCAAAGAATGATAGACAGTGTTAGTCGTCCCCCTCGGTAGGGATGCACACCTGCAACCCGCGTATTAGAAAATACCATCCCAGTTGGGGCTTTTTGTCCATACTTTTCAATCAACGTCGGACCAACAATGAAGGGTACAGCTTCAAATTTCTTGTCGTAAGTAAATTCTGAAACAACAAAGATTAGTGGATCGTATTTACTAAACCACTCGCGGCTATTGGCTAAGTACATTTCATTAATTCGTACCTGAAAATAGTGAGCATTGTTCTGGAATGTGCCGCCCATAGCAGTTCCGCTATCAACGTGACTTCGGGGAATACTTACCCTGGTTGGAATCTTGGTCGGAGTTTTTTGAATTTGATTCCAGATAGTTTGAAAACGTTCGATTACTAAATTTATAGTCATCCTTGATATTTTGCGTATTTTAGGTAGTGTTAACTTTCTGTTAATTGTCTATAATTATTGTTGCGTTGGATTGTATTATTATGGCTATATTTGTAATTCTCTCGCTTCTGCCAAAATAGGATTAACATCAAACCAAGACTCGCCACCATCCCGATATTCAAACACAAACCGACTGCGAATCAGTTTTTGATATCCCTGGTCATCACTTACCTTTTTCCTTTCTTTGACGTGACGTAACAATTGCCACTCATCTTCATAAATCGGTAACATGATTTCATTCCGCCGAGAACGAATAACTTGCTCTAAGGTTTCACGAGTTAGGGGAAGTGTCATTTCTTCCTGAATCCAAGTATTCAGCAGCCTCAGCACATCCCGCAGATGACCACCGCTCATTTGACATAACCGCTCTAGGCTAGCAGCACTATCAAAAATCTCGGTAACTTTATTTAAACGCTCCTCTGGTGTCATGTCAGGAAAAGCTCTTGCTAGTACCATCTGCTGCATGAGTGACATTCCCTGTATATGAACGCTGCCATCAGACCACTGCACAGGTACCATTGGTAACACCTTGGGATCTTCTGGGAAACGCTGGGTTAGCATTCCGTAATCATTGGAAAACTTCAACGACAAGGGCATGGTGTAGATGAGATGACAATTCAGCTTGGTCAAGAACTCACCCTGATCCACAAATAAATATTCTTGCTGCGGACGACCCCAAGGTTTGGCACGATTATCTATGCGGTCAAGATTATCGACAATTACCACCAGACCATTTTTACCCTGCTGCTTGAGTTTAGCGATCGCAGGTTCCAATAATTCTTGATTAATCGCTTCTAACAGCTTAACTTTTTGCGGTCCTAAGTACTGATTGAGTTTTTCTCGCAGCATTGGGTCATTTTTCATCTTCGCGGTGATTTCACCAATGCCCACAGACAGAGAAAGTTTTTCTTTTTCTGCCGATAAACCGACATCACCAAGCACCGGAACCTTAAGTTTTTCCCGCGTCACCTCGGAGTTTAAGACCTTCCAAGCACCTTGGAGCAACTCATTAAACTTGTTAGGTGACTCCAGAGTAATTTTATCCAGACTTTGACTCACACGACGAGCGATCGCTAGCAGCACATCAGCTATATCGACATCAGCCATTTCCAGGTCTTCACTGGACTCACAATAGACTACATGGAAGCCTGATTTTTCCAGTTCTGCCTGTAACCGTAATAGTTCTGTCGATTTACCACAACCAATATGCCCAGTAAATAAGGTACAGGTGGGTTCATTGGGTTTAAAAAAAGTAATTTTCTGCTTCAGCTTGCCAAGAATATCACCACCTCGAACTGAGGAAAAATCTATGTAATACTTGCCATCAGAGATATTGTTGACAAACAGAGTTCTGCTGGGATCGCTAGCCTGAAAAAATTCCCGTAGATCAAGCTTCGATATTTGGGGACTAACCTGCTTTGAATCCAATTCTGACTCTGAGCCAATTTGATTTTCCTGTTCTAACTCTTCTGCAAAGCGAGCATATTCTCCTCCCAGCTGTTTCAACACCTGAGCAGTCACTCTTGCAAAGGGACGAATTGCAAATTGTCCATTCCCCTCCTGTCCCGGCTTCCTCAACTCCGCTACAAAATCCTCTGGAGATAGCCCAACTCGGTCAGCAACGAAATTCGAGACTTCATTTAAGACATTAACAATTTCGCTTGATGGAACTGATTCAAGCAAGATTTCCCGCACTCCATTGATGAAATCGTACTGTACATAATCCGCACTTGTATCTGCATTAATCTCTGATAATGGCTTCAGTAAGCCTCCCAGAAATACCTCAGCAACGTGAACCTGCTGGGATTTTTGCAAGATTTGGATTCTATCTTGTATAATCCGCACAATAGGCAAAGTAATCACTGGGGCTGCTGCCAGTATCCCTGCTAGGCGGCGTGCCATCTCAGAGGCAGTAATGCGGAAACGCTGAACCCGTTCATCAGGGGAAATTTCAGGTGCTGGACTACTATGCCGTTCAATACTTTCGCTGGGTGCTGCACGATTCGGATCAAACACAACACCTGGAGAACGGGTATTACCCTTGCCAGACACCATCTGCGCCCAGGCAGTAAATCTATCTGGCTCTAAAGTAACAATAGGTATTT
Source organism: Nostoc sp. KVJ3 (assembly GCF_026127265.1). GTDB lineage: Bacteria > Cyanobacteriota > Cyanobacteriia > Cyanobacteriales > Nostocaceae > Nostoc. The sequence continues at coordinate 44,224 of NZ_WWFG01000009.1, read as the reverse complement.
TGATACCTGTTTCTAGATTAACTCTGGTTCGACGGGACACACCTCTGGCAATCAATTGCTGATTGGGTACACCTGGAGCTAAAGCTTGGAGATGGACTGCTGCTCCTAAACCTAAGCCCGTCCTAGCCCATAACCATTCTGGCAACATTTGGATGATCGCCATTGGATTGCTCTGTGTCCAAAGTTTGAGTATGGGTAGTAATGTTCCATTGTGCCAAAAGGCAGATACACAATCGCTGACCAGTAAAATTAAACAACGACCACTAGGGTCGATCAGTTCGTTGGGACTACGCAAACATTGCTTACTTGCTGCGATACTAATTCTAGAGTGAATCTGAATTTGCCCCCTATCGTCTGGTTTCAGTCCCCAAGTTCGGACATCACGGAATATTCCATAGTGTTCCAAAAGTCGTTTAAACTCGCCAATAGTGTGCTCCCAAATCAACATTGAGGTACTTTCATCAACCACTAATGCTATATCTAGCCAGGGTTCCATTGCTGGCTTCAATACGGGTATCCAGTTTTGTTCGTCAGCAATTCGCTGGACAGTAGCAGCTTCATCTAGAACAGTATTTGTACTAGAGGGAACCCGACGCATGAGAGGACGCATTGCCCGTGTCAGTGTTAGAGGTTCTCGAACCGATCGCGCATTTGGTACTTTGAAAACAAGATTTCCTGAGTTGCTTCCAAATGTGTCTTTTTCTTGAGTACAAATATCAGCTTGTGGCTCTTGCTCAGGTGATTTTTTTTGAGAAGATGATGAGACATCAGACTTAATATTGTCTTGTGTCTGATTTAACAACGGATCGTCAGCTTTTTCAGGATCATTTAATAAAGTTGGATTTGATTGGATAGTAGAAGACGATACTGACTCTGATTGCTGTATATGGAGTGCAAGCCAGAGTGCATCAGCAATTTCTTCTCCTGTGAGTTTTAACTTACTGTTGAGAGCAACAATCAGTTTTTCAATCATCTCTACTCCGCACTGGTTAGGGATTTTAGCAATAGTTCAATTAGATTATCTTTGTTAGTTTCATCAAAATTCAATTTCTGATTAATTAAATAGACAGCATTAAGCAGTTGATCAGTAGCTAAATCGCCCTTTCCCTGATTCCGTTTATTGATAAATTGTTCAATCAGAGGTTTCGCCTTTTCTAAAACTTCATCTCCTAAATGAGATTTAACAATTTCTGTTAGGGCTGTTTCGTTAGGATCTTTTATATTTATCCGCAAACAGCGTCTTAAAAAAGCTGGCGGAAAATCACGTTCCCCGTTGCTAGTAAGTACAATAAAAGGAAATTCATAACAACGGACAATACCCGATTTAATAACTGCATTACCACCATCATCAGTACGCACTTCAGCTTTATCTATTTGTTTAGATAGGCGAGTTAATTCTGGAATTTCATACTTTCCCTCTTCAAATAAATTCAGCAGGTCATTAGGTAGGTTGATATCGCTTTTATCCACCTCATCAATTAAGAGAACACGCGGACGCTTAGAGGGCAATAAAGCTGTACCAACAGGCCCCAGTTGGATGTAGTAACCAATATCTTGATAATCGTTTTTATTCTGAAGATTTTGACTATTCTGTTGTGGATTTTTGTTAACTTTAATTTGAGCATCTTGTAATCTTGAAATTGCGTCATAACGATAAAGCCCTTCCTGTAGAGTTGAACGGGTATTAATAGCCCAAAGAAGGACTGAGCCTAATTTTAGTTCATAAGCAACTGCATAAGCCAGAGACGTTTTACCTGTTCCTGGTTTGCCCGTAATTAACAAAGGCCGTCGTAAATAAAGAGCCGCATTAATGAGATCAACTAACTCAGGTTGATTAGAAGAAATTTGAAACTTTGATCCGCGCTCTTGAGTTTCTAAGCTGCTGCTACTCTGAAGATCAACATTAACAAACTCAAATTCTTTTTCTCCCACTGAATAACCAAACTTACGCCAATTAGGAGGAGAAGGTAAGTTATCAATATCGTCGTGGGGAGTAGTATTTCCTTGAAAAATTTTCCAGTCTGTCATAGCTTAATCCTTACCTCTCTATTATCCAGGGGGTTGCAGTTCAAACATTACGTCAGGAGTCAACCGATATGGATCTTCCCATAAAAGCGATAGGTGATATTCCAAATGCTTCTCTGGAGGGTTCTTGGGTTTACAAGTTTTTACTCGTTGTTCATAAATATATCTAGGTAGCTCCATTAATGAACGTGATGTCAGCAACTTGTTAATTTCGGTTGAATGGTCTATATCCGGTACTTTGTACCTTGCCCAGAGGGCAATAGGGACAGCAGCATCATCAAGAGCATTAAATAAATCTTCTTGCTTCGCTTCTGAGACAGGACAGCCTACTTTGAATCCAATTTTTACGTTTTCTTGCAAAAAGTTTGAAATAATTTCGTCCCAGTTACAATCATGCAATTCTTCTATATGCTCGAATTCTTCATGAGTTGGTGTAATTTGTAATAGGTCTTTAACTCTATTCCAATTCTTACGCCAGTCATTCAAGCAATCACGACAATAATTAAGATTTAACCGTTCATAGGAACGAACAATAATTGGATATTTAGTACCAATAGGGATTTGTTTATTCTTGCGATCTAGGATACTCCAGTGTTCAACTTCAGTACATATATGCTCACTTGGTAAGAAAATTTCAATAGTTAAATCATAAGTTAAATCATTCGTATTTACTAACGGTAGCAGATACTTGTCGAGACTAATTCTGAGAAAATCATTCAGTAATTTGTATACATCTTCAAAAAGATAGGATTTTTTATGGCTTTCATCATCAAGAGTTAGGGGTTTATAACGATTAGAATCCGTAAATGGAACTGTATTGTCTGGAATCAACCAGCCCTTAACATTAAACTGATCAGGACTATAATAATCAGGAGATATAACAATTAACAGATAAGATTGAAGCCTATTTGATTCTTTATAAGCAATGGACTTGGACTCTCTTTGTTTTAATTCGTTTTTTGGCGTATATATATCAAGCAATTCGCTTAGTTTATAGCGTATTGCTTGAGGAAGATTTTCATCTTTTTGTAAATATTTTGAGAATTCTGTCAGTCGCCTAAATTCATTAACTTGATCTAATATTTTTTCAATATTATTTTCTTCATCGTAATATAAATTAGCTTCATCAGGCAAAGATTTTTGGTATGCTTTTAGGATGCTTTCAGTATTCTTTATTTGTCCAATAATATGTATCAATTTATCAATTAATTGCTCCGCAACTACGTCAGTTGAATTACCAACCATAAATTGAATAATGTTAATATTACGCTTATCAATATCCCGGTAAGCTATATCGCCTTGTGCGGAATGGCTATTTTGGTTCCCAAAATGTTGATGAACAGTCCCCTGGGGATTATTGATTAATCCTTTAGACCCTTCTGCATTGATTTTGTCTTCACTCATAAAACTGTACACATCCCCATAATGCTAAGAAATTTTGCTTTTTTGTTCTAAATATTTTAAAAGCAAAAAAATATAACAGTAAATTTACTGGGCAACACTTTTAGCAAAAATTTAACTTTTTAAGCTAAACCATTGCCGAATAAGGATTACTCAAGAATCTAGCATTAAAAGGAGGGAAGAACCACCATTAACTGTAAACTTTAAATTGTGATTACCTACTCCAAGCCTTAGATGCACCTCAACGAGAGATATTCCCCTGAGCATCTTATCAGTATATTTGAGCCTATAGACATGGAAAAATAAAGCGCCTTTTTGATATCAAACTTGGGCTTTGCCAGACAGATAATCGGTTTGGGCGATTGCGTCCCGCACTGAAGAGAAAAGCGATCGCTAATTAAAATGGCTCAGACCATCGCTTAACTAAAACCTCCCCAGAACTCCTATCAGGGCTAACGTGCAGATATTTACTCGTGGTATCCAAACTTGTATGCCCAAGAGTAGCCTGAACCAAATGTACTGGAACACCTTCATCCAAAGCGTGGGTAGCATGACTGTGCCTAAACCAGTGCGCTGAAACATTCATGGCATTCTCTAATTCTGCTGCTGCCGCCGCCCTTTTTACCACTCGGTCAATATGGGAAGGGGCCAGAGGTCTACCCGTAGCACTGGCAAACACAGGCGCATCTTTCAACGCCTCACCACGCAGTGCCATTAACTCCACCCATAGCTCCTGGGGAACATGGACTCGGCGAGTCCGCCCCCCTTGCCATAAACATTAATCTGCCCACCGCCCCCGCGACTGGAGATCGCATCTTTCCAACGTAACCCGCACAACTCAGACACCCTAATCCCAGTTAAATACAGAGTTTTTAAAATTAACCGATTGCGCCTGTCAGTCGTTGCTGCAATCATCGCATCCACATCCGACGGTGTAAGAATACGCTCCACCAAGGTATCTTTCGGCTTGGGCAACTTGAACTGCTTGGGGATAGGACTGCGAGAAATCGGCGGTTTCTCCAAACTGGTCACATAGGAAAAAAACGCCTTGAGAATGTTGAGATGCTTAACCTTGGTCGTGTCTGCCTCTTGCAGGAAATCTAACCAATCCCGAACATGACGGATCTGAATCTCAGCGATCGCGTCTACACAGGTAAAAGTTAAGAACTTGCGAATGGTATTGTGATACGAAGCCCTTGTTTTACCATGATGCACGTCCAACCACTCTTCAACCAACTCAGTCAGCGTTCTCATACAATGGACAGGTGTGTGATGAGTAGATTTCTACTATTACACTCCATTATCCCTGGAAAGGTGATTGTTTCGTGAACGACTTCACACATTTAACTCTGGCTTATCAATCGCTCCCCTTGTGATCCTGATTCTCTCGTTGATTGATAAGTTTTACTTAATTCCCTTCATCAGGTGGAGGAATGCACCATGAAAGCTGGATGCAATACCAGATTTAGGAGAAATTGATATCAATACTTTATGTCGTTTACAGCATCTACAATCTACATAGAATAAGCATTTTACGTTGTTAGTATTTTCTACAGCGTTGCTATTTTCGGGTAAATTTCTACAACGATGTCCTGATTGCTAAACTGACTAATGTCGTAGAAAAAGTGGCTCGATGTATACGTTGTTTATTCAACACAAATAATAAATTAACAACGTTCCAAAATGCCTAAAATTATTTACGCTGTTGTTGTTGTTGTTATTTAAAATGCGATAAGACATAAAATGATGATATCAACGCGGATCTTGATCCGCCCCGCAAGCAGATTTTCACCCCAGGTCAACCATCAACGGCAGTCTGCACCATATCTAGACTGAAACCAACTAGAAATAAAACTTACCTCATAGGTCGCGCATGGGACATTTCATGCTAGCGTCTGACTTATTTTATAGTAAATTTCATATAGAATGGACGATGACGAGGAACAACAATGACGCAGGAACCCATTTTTGAAGAAAGCAGTGGCAACGTATTCGCTGACCTCGGTTTAGAGGATGCGAATGAACTTTTTACGCGGGGCAAGATAGGGATTCAGGTACTGCGCCTTTTGAAACAACGCAACCTAAAACAGCGCGAAATCAGCGAACTTCTTGGCATTCCCCAGCCAGAAGTATCTCATTTAATGAAAGGAGAGTTTCAACGGTTCAGCGAGGGCAAACTCCTCATTTTCCTCAAGCGACTCGATACCGAAATTACCTTGCATCTTCGCTCTCGTCACGCGCAGGGGGAATCTGCTGAAACTGTGATATCGCTATAGGGAAGGATGGAAGCCTGAAAATTTCTTAATTCTTACGGTACATAAAATGGTCTTTGACAATACCACACACCATTATCCAGCAACGGGGGGTCACAGTGTTATTGTTTTCCCCGTGAGTAGACGACACCATCGGGCGATCGCTCTGTTTGTGTCAATGCCACCTCAGATAGCTCACGCATTAGGCAAGCTAAATACAACCAAATTTAACTTGTGTGGGTTTGAGGGGGTATGCCTGTGATTATTTTCAGAAACAGAATGATAAGTGACCAAAAAGCAGAATAACAATTTTGGGACATAAGTGTTTTATTAGGGGTGTGAGTATCAACGGAACAGAAAACCGGGATAAGAAAAAAATCTTGTAAAACCAATCACTCAGCCATGTATATACATGATAAGCTAGGATATCGTGTATAACTTTTGGCAATGGATCAATATTCAGGCACTAGACAAAAGTCTCAAAGACGACCCCGTACACCAGATGGTAAATTTGAAACAGATTATGGAGATTCACCCAAACGGTTAAGGTCAATTCGCTTAACCGATGAAGCGTGGGAAAAACTACTAGAAATAGCGGAGAAAAATCAAGTAACCAGAAGTGAAGTTATAGAAATTTTCGCTCGCGGTGGCGAGTTATATTAAGTGCTTTCTCTAGGCTATTTATAAATAAAGTGTAATTTTTTACTAAATCTGTTGTCCAGCCATATTTTAGCAATCAAGAGTATTGTCTATTCTCTTGATAAGTTTTTAATCATGATAATTTTCAGGACGTAACAATATATAAATTGAATCCATACTTGTAAATTATTGTCCAAAGGGTGGTACTTTTTTAAAAGCTTGAAGCGCTACTTCTTGGGCACGAAGGGATGTGACTTTAGAGTAGCGAAGAGTAGTTTGAATTTTTTCATGCCCCATCAATGCACGAAGTTCCTCAACTCCCATGATTCCAACTCTCTGGGATGCAAAAGTATGCCTGAGTTGGTGAAAACCAATACCTTCTAGTTCTGGAATGTTTTTAGCTGCGTTTACAAGTGTAGAGTAAGCTGTAGCATAGGAAAGACGAGATACTTGCTGATTATTCGGTTTTTGAGCTGTAAATAAAGCATTTATCTGGGTATGTCGGTAGTATTTGATGTAATTATTCAAACAAAAATCAGTATCTTCATTGTAGAAACACCATCGTTGCTTGTTCCCCTTACCGATAACTTGAAATGAACGAGCGGTAAAATCAATATCTGATAAATCCAAAGCCAGTATCTCTGCTATTCTGGCTCCACTGCTATGTAGCAAATGCACTAAAGCATTAAGTCTGGCATCTTTTTTGATAGCTTGGTAAAGAATACTTAATTGATGTTGTGTCAAATATCGCACAACTAAATCAGAATTATGCTCTCCTATCAGTGGATTTGGTTTACGCCGTTTGAGATGAGAAATAGGGTTTGATTTGATATAACGACACTCAACAACAAAGTTAAATAAGGCTGTAATTACTGCTTGATGACGATGATGAGTGATATATGATACGTTATTTAAATCATTGAGGTATTCAACCAAAATTTCTCGATCAATAATTTCTAGCGACCAACTACCATAAAGTTGGAGCAAAGGCATTAAAGTTGATTCATAAGAGCGAATAGTAGAGTTAGCCAGTCCATGACGCTCTAAAAACTGAGTGACTAATGATGCTAAATTAACACTCATCTGACAAGAGCTACTTAAATTATTTAACTGATGGACAAATATTAACTTAATATTAATAGGTAACGAAGTAGATATATTTTCATGAATGTATCTGTGACGGATGCGGCTCCTAAGCCAGCAGAGACGTTGGGTTGTTACATTCAACGAGTCCGTAACTCTCTATCTCTAACTCAATTGGAGTTAAGTACAAAAGCCGGAATCCATGTCCAGACTATTCGCAAAATTGAAGCAGAAGCTACATCTCGGCTCAATCAAAAAGCTAAATCTGGTTTGGCTGCGGCCTTATGTATCCCTCAAGAATATTTAGATGCCGTTGTCAAAAAAGTATCACTTGAAGCTATAACTTCGCTCAAATTTTGCCCAAAATGTTGGACACCGGGGACAACTCTTGACCCCATGTGGACTTCTTTACGGTCAAAATATTGCTTTGCGTGCGGGACGCAATTGCGAGATAGATGTTTGAGTTGTCACGAACCAATTGTGTCGCTCAAGTTTAAATTTTGTCCACATTGTGGCAAATCCTATAAGCAAACTGAATAATATTTAAGTCAAAAAATCAACCTAGATGCCAGTTGAATTTTTAAGTGGCGAACAAGAGAAAAGATATGGATGTTACAACGGTGAACCATCTGCTGAACAACTAGCAAAGTATTTTTACTTGGATGATCTTGACAAAGAGCTGATTAAAAAACGACGAGGGAATCATAACCGCTTGGGTTTGGGATTGCAGTTATGTACCGTCCGCTTTTTAGGGACTTTTTTAACCGACCCAACAGACGTTCCTTTACTGGTGGTTGATTATCTGACATCTCAATTGGGTCAGTTGGATGCAAGCTGCTTAGAACAATATAGAAATTCCGAAACCAAATGGGAGCATACAGCGTTAATCAAACAACGCTATGGCTACCAAGAATTTCACTCCCAACCTGAACATTGGAAACTGGTGCGTTGGCTTTACCAAAGGTCAACTTTGAGCGCGGAATCTCCCAGTGTTTTATTTGACCTAACTACAGCACGGTTGGCAGAACGAAAAATACTGTTACCGGGAGTGAGCGTTTTAGCACGGTTAGTGGCATCAGTACGTGAAAGAGCAGCTAACCGTCTTTTTAAGGTTTTGTCTTCACTCCCCAACAAAAAGCAAATTGAAATACTTGAAAAATTGTTACTCATAAAAGAGTTAGCACGTTACTCAACTCTCGACCGTTTGCGTCACTCTCCGACTCGCGTCAATGCCAAATCTATGTTAGCGGCGATTAATCGTTTGTCGGAAATACGGTCGTTTGGGATTTCTGACATTGACTTATCTAGAATCCCACCGACACGAGTGAAATTTTTAGCACGTCTTGGGGCCGCTTCTCGGTCGGCGGCGATTGCCCGGATGCCTGATAACAAGAGAATTGCCACCTTACTGGCATTTACTTATTTACTGGAATATACGGCAACAGATGATGTAATTGATTTGTTCGATTTACTGGTTAAAGGGTTGTTGTCGAAATCTAAGCGGGAGGGGGAACAACAACGTCTGCGAACGCTCAAAGATTTGGATGCCGCCGCACTCAAACTAGCGGAGGCTGTAGAAGTCCTGATAGACAACGAATGCGAGGATATTAATGTCAGGATTGAAGCTTTTATCAGAGTCAGTCAAGAACAATTGACTCAAGCGGTAGCTAAAGTCAAATCGTTGGCCCGTCCAGAAGATGATGAGTATTATGATTTGCTACTGTCTCGCTGGCGTGGAATCCGTATTTTCCTCCCCTCACTGCTTTCTCAAATTGAGTTTTCATCTTCCGAGAATGCGGCACATATTTTGGATGCGCTCTTATTTTTACGTGCTATTGAGGGTCAAAATCGACCCGACATGAGTGCTGCACCACTCAAAGTGATTACCAAAGGGTGGACACGGTATTGCATTAATCCCAATGGCACAATTGACCGTAAAGCTTACACGTTCTGCGTTTTACAATCCTTAAGGTCGGCGTTACGTCGCCGGGATGTGTTTGTGGTCAAAAGTCAACATTACTGTGACCCCCGTGCCAAACTTCTTAGTGATGAAGCATGGTCAGCACAACGGGCAGGTATATGTCGGACTTTAGATTTCCAACCAACCTTTGATTCATCACTCTCTATCTTAAAACAAGAATTGGATGAGGCTTACCGTCGCACTGCTGCTAACTTTGAGAATAATAGTGCGGTACGCATTGAACACTTTGATGGAAAAGATAATTTAGTATTGACCCCAATAGATAAACTGGAAGAAGCGCCCAGTTTGATAACGCTTAAAAGGCAAGTGGCAGCAATGTTGCCAAAAGTTGATCTGCCGGAGGTAATGCTTGAAATTAATGCTAGGACTGGGTTTACTAAAGAATTTACCCATTTGAGTCAGTCCAACAGTCGGGTTGATGATTTGCACATTAGTATCTGCGCGGTGTTGCTGGCAGAAGCTTGCAATATTGGTTTGGAACCACTGATACGTCCAGAATTACCTGCATTAACTCGTGGACGATTATCTTGGGTACAGCAAAATTATATCCGTCAAGAAACTCTTATCCGTGCCAATGCGCGATTGGTTGATACCCAAACTCATATTCCCCTTGCAAAAATATGGGGTGGTGGGGAAGTCGCATCTGCGGATGGGTTGCGCTTTAGTGTCCCTGTGAGAACGATTAATGCTGCGCCCAATAGCAAATATTTTGGTATCGGCAAGGGTATTACTTATTACAATTTTACCAGCGACCAGTTCACTGGCTTCCACGGGATTGTAATTCCTGGTACTTTGCGAGACTCGCTTTTTCTCTTGGAAGGTTTGTTAGAGCAATTAACGAGTCTCCATCCAGTCGAGATCATGACCGATACTGCTGGTTATAGTGATGTCGTGTTTGGTTTATTTTGGCTTCTGGGCTATCGGTTTAGTCCGAGACTTGCAGATATTGGTGAGGCCCGTTTTTGGCGAATCGACAATTCTGCTAACTATGGTGTCCTTGATGGACTGACTAAAAACAAGATTAATACTGACCTGATTACGAAGAATTGGGATGATATGTTACGGGTGGCTGGATCTCTGAAGTTGGGAACGGTCAACGCAACTGATTTAATGCGTTCCTTGCAACGGGGTAATCAGCCCTCGACTTTGGCAAAAGCTCTTGGCGAATTGGGACGGATTATCAAAACCTTATATCTGCTATCCTACATTGATGATGAGACATACCGCCGTCGAATTTTAACTCAAATCAACCGTGGTGAAAGTCGTCACAGTTTATCCCGAACGGTTTTCCACGGTCAACGGGGAGAAATTCGGCAAAGATACCGTGAGGGTCAAGAAGACCAATTAGGGGCGTTAGGTTTGGTTGTGAATGTGATTGTGCTGTGGAATACTTACTACATGGATGCAGCAGTCAATAAGTTGAGTTCTCTTGGTCAGGCGACACATAGAGAAGACATTGCCCGACTTTCTCCATTGGGACGCAAACATATTAATATGTTGGGGCGTTATTATTTCTTGTTGGCAGAACCCATTTTAAAGGGAGAACTCCGCTCTTTGCGTGACCCTTATGCTCCTGTTGATTTTGATGATTTGTTGTAGAGTTTAGGACTTATCCCGGTTTTCTGTTCTTAAGTTATGTAACATTTATTTTCATGTATATACATGGCTGGAAGTGAATAATGACCTATCTTCAATGCTTTTGTCTATGTATATACATGGTAGCGGCTGTTTTTAGTCTTTGAACTCAATTTTCTTATCCCGGTTTTCTGTTCCATTGATACTCACACCCCTATTAATTGTAGCGACCTGCAATACTAATCGCTCAAACCTGCAATCAAGACATTTACAAACCAGGATTAAATGCAACTATAATTGCGCTTCAGCCAGGATTAAATGCAACTGAGCCAGGATTATTTGCAACTGAGCCTGCAATCATTGGTTTGAGCCAGGATTATCTGCAACTATAAAAGTAAAAGAAACGAACGTTTTCTTTACTGCCGTACCGATAAGCCTTAGAGAACGGTAAACCGTATGTTTTCTAGTTAAAAAACTCGGTAAAGAATTCAAAGTTAATCTATCAAATTTTCAAATGAGTTTTTTAACAAACCTCTGTCAATACTGAAGACTCAGTTCTGGCAAAGCGTTGAGTCTATTTGCAAATAATCCTGGTCGAAACGGATGATTGCAGGTTGGTTGTATTTAATCCTGGTTCAGTTGCAATTAATTCTGGTTCAAAAGAAATTATAGTTGCATTTAATCCTGGTTTGAAAATCCCTTGATTGCAGGTTTAGGGATTTATAATTGCAGGTCGCTACAATTAATGGGTTCTTATTTTCTGGACAGCCAAGAGAGCGAAGATGGGATTACAGCTTATTTGCAGTCAAGTTAAAAGCAAAATATCGACCATTTGAAGCGGCAACTCATCTTGTGAGCAAAATCCTTGGAAGCTAGAATTAGCAAGCATTTTGCCAGGATATCTGCTTTCTAGCACAGATGAAACAAAACTAAAACAATTTTGGTACGAATAAATTGTGATTGAGAACAGTATAAATATTGCCATGATATTTATAGTCATGTTTTTATAGAAACGAACATAAGATTAAAATTGCGTTATGTCCAAAATTAAAATTTACGACATCAAAGAATCAGATAAAAATTCTACAGACTCTTCTGTTGACTTGATTGAACTTAACGATTTTGAACAGAATTTGGTTGTAGGAGGACTAGATCCGGATGCTGGCGGTTTAGCTATTATCGGTCTAGGTATAGCAGCAGCAGGAGTTGCTAGTGTGACAGCACCAGCAGTTGCCGCAGCAGCATTAGTAATTGGTATTGGTATACTTTTACGAGACGCTTTCTAATTAGCATCAGAATTAAGTCGAGGACTCCCCGACTTAATCCTTTCGCTCTCCCCACTAATACATCATTCATTCACAATCAAGTTATAGTCGATATAACCAAGCATCGCCCCTCTTTTTATCGCCTCATAACGGTTTTTTACGTGCCATTTACTGTAGAACTCTTGCATAAATATTTTGTGGTATGATCAAGGGTTATTCTAATTTCAGTTTTTGGTAAGAATTTATAAATTGTTTCGAGCAAGTATTATCAGGCGATTCTTCGAGAACACCGCAGGCATCGCTAACTAAAAAAATGGCCGCAAACGTTGTTTCAGTTATTGATTAATTACTGAAATTATTTGATAAGTTTGATTTTTTAATCGATTTATATGGCTAATTCGTGATTATAAATTCCCGCAATTAAATTAGACCTTAAGCCAAAACGTCGGTGACGGTTTCGATATCTATCAGACAAAATTTTAAATATCTTTAGACGACGATTTACATGTTCAACAGTAATTCTTAATCGATTGAGTTCTCGATTATATTTTTTCTGTTCTTTCGTCAACTTCTTCCCTTTTGGTTTTTTAATCGGTGTTTCACTCAATTGATGAATTTTATTAATTCCTTGATAGCCTTTATCCGCTATCACTTTGAGCAGGGCAAACGCATCTTATTTACTAATAAAAACTAAGAGAGATTCCAAAATGACATAGATAATTGTAAAAATTGATGGAATGATAAATAAAATAAATCAAGTATTTTTAAGAATTTGAATTAGCTTATCTTCGACCGAATGACTAATCATCAATACTAAAATAATTCAATTATGAGTCACATAAAAATGTATTTACTTAGAGAATAAATAAAACTCTTATGTAAAATATTCAACTCAAATTTTGATGTATTATTTTAAGCCAACGCTAAAATACTTAGTAAGTATTTGTTGTCCATCGCAGCGAGAAACTGTTTATTTTTGATTCCGCGTTTGACACGCTTCTCTTGAGTTAAAAGATTGACTGCAATATGTCTGAGAATTGCAAAATTCTGTGGAGCATTATCTTTTCTAATTCGACAGTCATCTTCCCTTAAGGCAACATCTAATACCCAATGTAATGAATTCTCAACTCCCCAATGACTGCGAATAGAATTACCAAACTGTTCAGCATTATCTTCAAGGCTACTAATAAAATAACGAGTTTCAACTGTTGTTTTACCGTCTAATAAACGGACAGATTCTACCATACCAACACTATTGAAGTTTGACCAAACTGAATCTGGGTTAAGCAGAGACTGAATCTGAGATAACATCACATAGTTGCGGATTTCATGACGACCATGCCCTCTTTCATCTGTGTTATATGTGCTATGTTCAATCCCCTGAGAATCTGTACTTATCCCTGACTGGAATAACTTTTCAACTTCATCATAAAGATTTCCTTGATTCTTTTTTAATGTAATTACATAATCTGCATCTTGCTCTGTAATTAATCTTACAATCTCTTTTTGGCAACCGATTGCATCAATTGTCACAATACATCCAGACAGTTTTAAGACCTTTAATAATTCTGGAATTGCCGTAATCTCATTTGATTTCTCGTCTACTTTCACTTGTCCCAAAACTAATTTATTTGTAGTTGCCCAAGCGCTTACCATTACAATTGCGCTTTGCTCACTACTACTATCATAAGAACTACGTAAAGTTTTCCCATCAATTGCAATTACTTCACCTTCAGTTATCTTTTGTATTGATTTCATCCAACAAAGAAAACATTCTTGAAACTGTTGAGGATTTATTTGTGCAAAAACTCGTGCAAATGTATCGTGGGATGGAATGCCATTTGGTAATTCTAAAAATGTTTTTAACCACTCATATTTCGCACATCCATAAGTTTCTACTGCCACCCAGCCATCCGCCCCACAAATCACTGCTATTATTGCGATTGTCATAATATCAATTAAATTGTGCCGTTTAGTGCGATCTATTCGTGGATCTTGTATCACCGCAAAATGGTCAGCAATCGTGATTTTTGGTTTCAGCTTCATAGAAAGGAGAATCAGAATGAAATTCTTTTTTGGAGTTCCTGCAAGAATACCATGTTCCTTGACAGGCAGTCGTCCTGACTTTTCACGCCATCTGTAATAAGTCACTTTAATCAGTTAGCGATGGCGTAACCGCCCAACGCGCTGGCGATCGCATAAATTGAGTTTTTCTTTGCCCTGATCTTCTCGTGATTCCTAGTCATTAATCTAAAACTATTGAGAATCAGACTGTGAGAAAACCTACGCTATTAAGTGGAGAACTGACCGTGAAAATTTAGGCAGCCGTCGGCTGCCTCTAACTCCCCCTCGCAATGATTATCATTTTCATAATGAGTGAGATTTAATTTCCTCAAAGCCTTATGTAGTTTGAGTCTTGGTGTATTTCATCCTGATTCAGGCTCGTCAATATTTAGATGCGTTTGCCCTGTCACTTTGAGTAATTCTCCAAATTTTACGCCACTGTTTTTAAATAGCCTAAAATCATGAGTTTTCCCTAAACCATGCCCTAAGCAGATGATCTGACTGCTTTTTTGGCGGATTACTACCTGTGTTTTTAAAGTATGTTCTCCTTGTTTCCCACTAAAATACCTTTTTTGGCCTTTCTGAGGCTTTTCAATTGGACTCTCTGTGACATCCATTACAACTAAATCTTCTTGGGATGACATTTTCCATAATTCTTTTTTCCCCGGTAAACTAAACTTTCTTGACTTAATCAAAATATTTTCAATTTTAAAAACTATTCGACAAACCGTAGATTCTGAAAGCCCCCAGTCTAATCCAATATGATAGTAAGTACGGTATTCCCTCCAGTACTGAATAACCATTAAAACTTGGTCTTCAATAATTAGTTTAGGTCGGCGACCTGGTTTCTTTTTATTGTGAGCATCAGCTTTAACTACATCAACCATTAACTTAAAAGTTTTACGGCTTACTCCAGTCATGCGTTTAAATTTTCTCGCAGTAAGCTGTTTAGCTTTCCTTATTTTCACTGCTCCTCAAAGTCCTAATTGCAAATTCTCAAATTTTTTATTGTACCACAAAATACTTTTGCAAGAGGTCTTGTACAAATCACTGGCATAGCATTTGACTGTACTAACTGAGAGAAACATTTGTTTGGCAATATCTTGAAAAATTAAACCCTGAGCCAGTAAACGCAGGACTTGTATTTGTCGTTCGGTGGGAGAGTCAAGCAAGTTTTTATCAGCAAAACTAGGGTCAATATATCTATTTTTATCAAGGCTTTTTAACAGTTTTTTAGCCAGCTTCGGGTCAAGCAGGCATTCATCAAAGTAAGCTCTCTTGATGGCTAGTTCAATCAATTCTACATCAGCACTTTTGAGCATATAAGAATCAGCCCCATGACCGAACAATTCGCAATTCGCAGTAGCCTGCGGCTGATAAATGGCTATTTATTGGCGGATTTATTATTGGTGTCCCTGCCGTGACTGTCCCTCTTGCCGTGAAGCTGCCGTAGGCTACGACCTATACAGGATATGGATTGCCGTGATTGTGCCGTATGCCGTAGACAGCCATAAAAGCCAGTTTTACATCTGTTAAAGTTACCACGGCATCACGGCATCATGCTCACCAATCAGGCAGGAAGTAGTTATCATTGCCGTCAGAATTTATCCTTTCTCTCTCAACTAATTCCGCTAAACCATCAATTAACTCTTGCTCTGAATAGCCAGATAATCTGTCAGCTTTTTTCAAATCACGTAATGTTTTTGGTGTTTTATTCTTGACATTATGGAAGTATTCATAAATCTTTATAGCTGCCTCAGATAATGGCTTATGTTGGTGATGATGAGCAGCAGTTAGATTAAATTCCAAGTCATACACTCTATCTACATATTCATCATTATCAGCAATCGGTAAGGCTTGATTAGATAAGTTGGGCATCAATGCCACAACAAAACCACCCACAGATGCAATCATTACTGGACGGAGATTTTGATAAGAAACTGATTTTACTTCCTGGTATTTAGATTTAATTTGTTCCCTCTCTTGCTTACCGGGAATGATGTCACCTCTATTCAAAATTAATTCCAATACGCCATAAGATTCTTGCTCTCGACCGTTCTTAATATACTTGTTACCCAACAGTAGCAAGTTGAGGCACATTCTTGTTTGAGCATCCATCTTTTCAATGCCCAATGCTGCCAAATTAAAAGACTGTAGGGAAGCAATAAATTTAGTATTAAACTCTCGACCAATCAGTAAAATATCAAGTAATTTACTCCCGTAATTCCAATCAGAGTAAAGCTTGCTTAATTGATCAGCAATCACTAACCAGTCATCCAAAATTAGAATTAATGGCGGTAAAGATTCGCGCTGTGATTCTGGTAATTGCTTACGTTGTTTGTAGTTGAGGTAAAAGTTGTCAATTACGTCTTTAGCTAGGTCTGGGTTCTCCTGATCAAAGACAATTACTCTCTCCTTCTCCCGTAACCCGCAGAAACTATCATTCTTAGCACTAATTACCCAGATATCCGCACTCTTTGAATCCGCCAATATTTTCTGAATTAAGTAATTGAGGGTGACTGATTTACCGCTTCCCGGTGCGGCGACTAAAGCAGTAGAACTATCGGCTCTGGCTAGAGCTTGCAAAGTATTGAGGGCAAGAGGTTCTGATGGGTGAAGGTAATCACCTGTTGGGGTTGCTCCCGGTGCGATTGCGCCCTGTTCTCCCCCAGTAACCTTATCGTTGGGGTCAATCGTCCCCTGTAAAGTCTGACTCCCTTGTAGATAGGGCGTTTTCATCTCACGCAACTGTTTAATGTACTCTGCCTTCTGTTGCTCGGTCATCCCAGCCGTTTGCGCCTCAAAAATAGCGTCAGTTGCCTCCATTTGGGTAACTTCAATTTCCGTGTGGGCGTAAATCTCGGCTTTTTGGATATCCACAGTGCGATCATTGGCTATCAAATCTAAATCGGCTTGTAGTTGAACTTCTGCGATCGCAACGTCTCGGTAACTCTCTAGTAGCTCGGAACGTGCGGCCATCTCTGCCTTTGCAGCATCCCGCTTTTGGGCAATGTCTTCAAAAACTGCCCTCTGTTTCTCCTCATCTTGACAATGGCGAAGCATCCACCCAGCAAGCGCAAACCCCAGGAATCCACCAAACGCCCAAAAAGGCTTATATGGGTTGGTCGCTTTCACCAGTCCGTTTACCCCCATAGCTGGGTCACGCACTACTTGGCGCGGCATTCCATCACTCTTCCACTGTGACCAATAAAATGGGGTCATCCTGAAAGGTCGTCCATTCTTGTCTGAGCAGGTCAATGTTTTTTGTGGGGTTTTCAGACAAAAGTAAATGCGATCGCTGCTGGTTCCTTGCCAAGCCATTGCAGCCGAGCTAATTCCCACAGTCAAACTAAGCCCAATTGCAACAGCTTTCTTGTCCATTGGTAGGCGACCAAACCACAACATTAAACCCGATTGTTGTGACTCGGATAACTGTTTATGTTTCTCACTTAAATAATTCATTTACTTCTCCTGCCACCAAATAGAAAAATCATTAATAGTGCTACGAATATCGCCACACCAGTACTACTCAACCAACTGGAATAATCCGCAGTTTTAGGCTGGTACATTGCCGAAATTGAAGTATTAGCTGTTTGTGTAGAAGTTCGAGCTTCTAACCACTCGTCTAACGGCTCAGATAGCGCACACAATAACGCCAGTGATGCACTGCAACCAGTCATTAAATTAGTAACGAAATTATTAAACCCTTCACCTGTTGCAGTCGCAGTAAAATACAGGTGTGCAGTACCCACTGCAAGAAACATTCCAACTGGGTGAACTTGCAACAGATGAAAGGTAAAAATCACTGCACTGTTTAAGCAACTGCCAGCGACAATTTCACAGGCATTCCCAGCACGTCTAAATGTTCTAGCTCTGTTATTTTCTGGTAACGGTTGCGGTTGTGATGGTTGCTCTTGTTTCTGTTGCTGTGGAGTCTGTGCCAGCCCTTCATGCAAAAAAGGGCTGACGCTATGAGGATCTTCATTTCGTTTCCTTACTAGCATCAGCCTTAACCTTTCAACTAATAGTTATCTATCGCCTAATTTTTGCCACAAGTTACCCAACATTGCACCCCAACCGCGAACTGTTCCTGTTGCTGAAACACTTGATGCTGGTGCAGAATTTTGGCTAGTAACTGGTATCACTTCTTGGGGTGTTTGATTGGGTTCTAATGCCCGTGAACCATACCGCGCACGGGCTAAAAGTTGTTGGCGTTTCTCTCTTAATCCTGTAGTAATTGCCTGCCTCTCAGCTTGCACAACTTGCCTATTTTCGATGCCGCTAATTTTGTTCTCATGCCGCCACAATTCCGCTTGTAAATCGTGGTGTAATTGGGTAGCAACTTCGGTTAGTGCGTGTTTCCGTTTTTGGTCAATCCGCAATAAATCTGCTCTATCTTGGGCATCTATCTTGCTCATCTCGCTGTCAAATTCAGCGTTAAGTTTACGGATTTTACCAATTGCACCCGCTACATGAGAGCCGTATTGTTTGCGAAGTTCGACCCAGGTAACTTGCCCTTTGGTCAGCTTCTCCATCGCCTCAAAGACCACCTTGGCATTGTCCAAAAATGGCTCTAATCGGTCAGATAATTCTTGGGCATTATTCGCATAATCGGCAAACTGTTCGAGCTTATTTATATCCGAAAGATAGCCCAGAATATCAGACTCAAACCCTCCCCAAGATTGCGCCTTCTCGTCAATATGCGAACTATGACCAACTACCGGATTACGTATTGCAAAGTCCATTGCGTTATTCTCCTAATAAGGTATTAAGTCGTAGTTGATATCATCGTCATCAGAGGGCGTTTCATCCCAATAGCCCATGTCTTCAAATCGGCTATAAATTCTCGTTGCTAATTGCCTTAGAGGGTCGTCAAAATCATCAGAGATTAAATCAAATCTGTTGGAGCCAAACGCCAAGATATTTGCAATGTCCGCGTCAATCCCATTACCCAAGAATTGACCAAATGCAGCAGAGTATGGATGGTCATCGATGGTTGAATGAGTTGCTAAGAATTCAGTTCCAGTGAAGGGTGGGTAATCTTCACTCTCGAATATTGGTGTGTCAAGTGCCTCAATATCTGCTGAGATCATTGCTGACCATTGTTCAGGATTTTCTGCTTTGAATTGCTCTAATCTCAGGGCGGAGTCGGTCAGAGGCGATTTGCCCCAATCGTTGGGATTTTTGTAATCGAGTGTCATTTGTTAGAATCCTTGTGTACTTTTCGTTTTGCGGCGAGAGATACATACCATTGGGGCGATCGCCAAGCTTGCCGGCAGGTGCGATCGCTTCATCATCAGTTCTCACAAAACTCAACAAGTTCAAAAACCTCCCTCTGCACTTGGTTTTGACTTAATTCTTTTCGTCTACCTTTCGAGTCATTGAATACAAAAGGCACATTGACTCGACAATTAGACCGATGGCTGTAGCGCAGTTGTTGACCACGGAATTCGTACAAATGATTACGCTGTAAGGCTGTCGTTGAAAGCATAAGTTTGTCCCTCGACTTGGGAGTAGAATTCGATATTTAGAATCGCTTCGTGAACTTCAACAAGCGTCTGAACAGCATCACCCAGACGCAGGTCATTTGACGTAGTGAATCGCTCTGATGCCTCTAATTTCATGTACTCTGGCGTTGCCCTCAACATCCTCAAACTCTCTTCGTACCCTTTGAGCATTGCTAAAATTTGCTCGACAGTCAAAATTTGCTGCATAGATATACGCTCCAAAGAAACTAGGAATTGTGATGCAAGCTATTAAAAGGACTGGGCGGATTTTGAAAGCAAGCCACTGATAATCAGACTCTAACTTTTGCCTATTATTGTTTGTTTTGGTTGACATACATTACTAAGCCCACAGTAAATAACCCAACTCCTAAAGGCGATATACAAGCAGCTACACCACCAATTAGCGAGAGGGTAGCCACACCAGAATAAAAACAAACTTCAGTCAGTAAGTGCATTTTTCTTTCCTTTGAAATGAAGTGCAAGAGAAATAGAAATCTGGCATCGGATAATGCCATCTTTGAAGCAATATCTAAGGGTTTGCTGCTAGGTTCAGAATCTCTTGCAATGACTTTTGAGCAGTTCGCTGTTTCTGGGTTATTCCCCGTTGGGACAAAAAATCTTTGGCGTTCACCCCTTTGATAGAATGAGCAGCAGTCACAAACTCGGCTGCAAACTGGTCTAAATAGCTTTCTAAGCCATCTCTGACAGTGTTGGAATGAATTTCTACAAAGTTGTCTACGACTGCTTGACCACTTAAATAAGCCAGAGTCGAAGCGATTTTCTCAATGGTCAGCACGTAATTACCAGCAAATTCCTGAAGGGCATTGACAGTACCATCAATAATCTGTTGCTGTTGTTCTATTGGTAAAGGACTATCGCTAGAAGGAGCGATCGCGGTTACTTCCCCCGTATTAAGTTCAAGGGCCTTCTGCTTGAATGTGTTGGCTAGGGTTTCAAATTCTGCCAAAGTTATTTCCTTGAGGCTATCAAAATCATCGGGGTAAGCTTCTTGAAGACTGAATCTGATAATCTCTTCAGCAACTCCCAAACGTTCGGCAGATTCTTTAATAGAAATCATTTCTGGCTTATTGGTTTTGGTGGAATTAGGACTCATGCAGCTGTACCTCTTTGAATTACTTGGGCGAACTGTGCTTGAAACTTGGCTTGACTGAATTCCTGGGGATACTTTTTGATGTAGTTCTTTACTCCTGGAGTTTAGACTAAGCAATGGAAAATGACCCAGCAGGGCTGAGTTAATCAGAGACTTAGCAAAAGTATGAAGAATCTTGGGTATTAAACAGCAACAGATGGTTCTTTAGGTGGTCGTGCTACTGTTTTTTTAACAATGGGACATCGGTTTTTACGGTGACGCTTCTTTCCTTGTTGCCAACCGGGAGACTTTCCGCGAGGTTTGGGTGCAGAGGTGGGAGTACCAATGGCCGCAAAAACTCCACCTATAGCTTGAGCAACTCTTCCAGGGGTCAATTTATCTAGAGAGGCATCACCGTGCCAAATTGGGAAAATTGTACGCTAAGAAGCTGATGCTAACCTCAACGCTATGAAAATAAGTTGTTTTGAGCAAATGGCATACCTCTATTTATCATTTTTGGCTCGAATTAGTCTTTCCAGATGGTGCAGAGTACTAGCAATACTCTGCACCAATCAATTGAGGATAAACAGCCGCTCACGGGTGCTATAGAAAAGCGAGGGGCTAAGATGCTTGCTGGATAACGCTTTTAGCCTTAGCGTACAATTTTCCCGTTTTGGCACGGTGATGCCAGAGACTTCTGCCAAGGTAAAGGATTGTCAGTAACGATATCGCGGGCTAACCACAATTCCCAAGTCATCAGAGGCATGAGGTCACTCCACCGTTCACTTTGCTTAGGAGTACCAAAGTTTGGTACAGTCCAATGTAGACGCTGCTTCAAAAAGCGATACCAGTGGTCAATGGTAAAGCGACGCAAGTAAAGACACCAAACTTCTTCTAAGGGTGGCATTTCTTCTCCTACCCAAGCCAACCACAAAGGTTTGGACACTCTCATGTTACCTTGCGCGTCCAGACGTTCAACTCTGATGATTAACATTGGACGTGTAGCAGCCTGACGGAAGTGTAAATCTTTCCACAAGCTCACACGCACACGTCCTAATTTTGGGTCATTTATTTCTAATACAGATGTTGCTTCATTCCATGTTGTGGGCTCATTCAGTTTAAATTTATCACCATGCTTTTTAGGTCGCCCCTTTCCCGAATAAGCTTTTGGTTCACCCCATAAACACAGATTTGAACGCAACCGAACGAGAATATCTGCTGGAATATTCGCAGTTTTTAAGATAAAAGGCGCACAACCATATTCACTATCCCAAACTGAAATCGGTCTGGTAGGCAAATATTTACACACCTGTTTGAGTTGCCAAATTGCTTTCCCAATAGGACTTTCGGCACTTGTGATCCGTTCATGTCTTAATGGTAATGCCCAACTTCCCTCATTTTCAGGTATCCAGGCAATTGTGCTATATCCTTGACCAATGGTAATCGGTTTATTTCCTGCTATGGATGTGCCACTATGCTCATAAGTTCGCTCTTGCAACCTGACGGCATCTGGGCGTGACCAGTTTGTGTGATCTCCTGCTAACAATGGTCGTCCCTCTGCGGGGATTTGTTTGATATATAGCTGCATCAATTTCTGTCGCTGTGGCCTACTATCTTGTAGTGCCTCATAGATACTTGGCCACTTCCTTCTAAATACTGGCGATAGGGACAATTCTGCTAGGCAATAAACATTTCTAGTTAGCAATATGGCATCTGTCAACTCAAAAGTTGCATCGTGTGCTCTGCCTAAATATTTGTAGACTGCTTGACGGAATTCTTCTAATCTGGCACGTTTCATCTTGGCATCTGAGTAATGGTAGTTCGTTTCTCAGCTTCTGCCAAAAGGGGGCCTGTATTCAATCAGACACCCCTTTTCTTCTTGCTTATTATATGATAATGATAATCGAATAAGGGGGGTGGGAGAGAAACGAGCGACGCTCGTTTCTCTCCCACCCTTTTCATGATTATCATTATTGTATTATTTTCTGAGCAGGTATACTACACAATAATTGTTAAAGGTCAGGATGCTTTAAGGCTGACAAGATAATATTTTTAACCTCTAATTCCTTTTGATTTGCGTTCTCTCATATCGCTTTTAGTCTAAACTCCAGTTACTCGTTCGACAGAACGCAGATTAGCCATCACTCGTCCAATGCGGGACAGAACCCAGCTTTGGTACGGGGATAACGGGCAAGAGCGATCCGTACTGCCATCAGTTTTTACTGGGTAGGCTTGCCGATAGCCATCTATGCGGTAAAGAGCTATGCCGTCCCAACTGACCAAAGTTGAACGAGCAACGTTAAGAATTTTTGCTAGTTCAGATTTCGTAACATAACTTGAGCAAAACAGACCGGGGGAATCTAAATCAAGTCCCCGTGAGGAGTTTGACGCTTTCATACTTCATTTATCGATTAATGGTCAAACAGTAATTGATAGTCAATAACAAATGCTGACAAGTAATCAACAGGTATTGACAACTAACGGTAGCTTTGGAGTGTCCACACGCTAAAAGGATTGATTTATAAGGTTTTTCCTTACTCGGCAGACACGAATTGGTTAACGGCTGTTGTTGTTTCTCTGTCTTGTCTGTTATCATAACGTATATCGCGCAATCGCGCAATACGTGGTAGACGAAGATGCCGGAGGTGATGCGAGAATACTAGATATCGCGCAAAGAGAGAAAATGTCTAAGAAAATTCCAGAGGGAATGACTGAGCTAAGTGTCTATGTGGACAAGGATGTGAAACTGAAATTTAAAGTGGCCTGTACTAAGCAAGGTAAGCCTATGGGTGAAATAGTAAACACATTACTCAAGGATTGGCTTAAGACAAATGAGTAAAGACGCGATCGCAAAGGGGAAACTAACCTATCACTCAAGCTATAGCCAAACTAGTAAGATTTGATGGATTTATTAATTGGTATCTATATACGGATTTCTGACTTTTTACTGACTGTTAGCCAAATGACAATATGTGCCTAATGTTACTTAATGATATGCTGACAAGCAAACAACATCTCAACCCCAACCAACTAAGTTCTATTTATGGTTTTAAATCTTTAAGAAATTGAGCTAATAAGCCAAAAAGTCTGCGAGGTACGAACTCACAGACTTAGGCTCAAATTCTTCATTTGATTTCGGTTGTTGTAATTTGTGGCTTCGGTGCTGAAACACCTACCACGCGTCCACCCCGCCAGAAAAGACAGAATGTAAAACCCCCACTGGAGTAAGAATCAAGTGGAGCCTTTCATTGATTATAAGCCTTACTTCCAACAGATTAAAAGGAAAAAAAGAACTTATTTGAAGGCTTTACCCAAACTACTTGACTCTTTCCCCCTCTACCGCACAAGTTACGCCAACTGTTCTGTAGATAAAAGTTGAACATCAGTCTTTTCTTGGCCAGGGCAATTTAACCCACTGCCAGGAGAAAGAAATTGAAAAATCTATCCAGTGTTCTACCATCTGCTCTAAACCTACTGCCAGTAGAGAGCTTAAGCGAGTTTACCAGCCGAATTGAGCGAGAATTTATTACTGATTCAGCGATCGCAGTTTCTCTGTACACTGATAACATCCGCATCGTCTCGGACATAGAAATTAGTGATGGCGGGGATGTATCAACCCCAATCCACGATGCACTGAACTGGAAATATACCAGATTTGGGCATCAAGCCAAACCCACACTCCACGCCGCAATATTTATTAATGAAGACGGTAGCCCCTGGCAAGGCAAACTCAGTCAACCGAGGACTGACACGAAAAAAGACAAAGAGCAAAAATACGAAACCCCAATTGGCAACGGTTCACGGGCTTATCTCCCCACCGTCAACCGAGAAAATAGACGCTTAATAGCCAACCGCTACGGCGTAGAAGTCCCCCCTCCTGGCGAAAGTTTCTGGAACTGGCTAGAACTCCACCCAGAAATCCCGATCGTGATTACAGAAGGCGGTAAAAAATCGTTATGCCTGTTGTCAGAGGGATTTGTAGCCATTGCCCTTTACGGAATTAACGGCGGCTACCGCAGCAAAGATTTATTAGGCAACCATGTTTTGCCCTATTTAATCCCAGATATAGCAAGATTTGCTGTTAAAGGGAGAAAATTTACCCTCGCCTTTGACCAAGACACCAATACTCTAACCCAGAGACGAGTTAACGCTGCGACTTTCCGCTTTAGCCGATTACTGACCGCCGCCGGCTCAATAGTTGATATCGCCATCTGGGACGGTCAAAAAGGACTGTGTAAAGGCGTTGATGACCTGATAGTAAACGCTGGGGTAACAGCCTGGTCTTATGCCTTAAAGCAAGCCCTTTCAGTAGCACATTGGCAATTGTGGCAACGCTTAGAAAATCGGTTAACTTACGAACCCTCATTAAAACTGACCACAGCCGACTTATCGACCTTAGAGATCAAAGACTTACCTGAGTCAGGAATTATTGGCATCAACTCAGGCAAAGGCACTGGTAAAACTAAGTTTATGGCCAAAGCAACAGCGCATTCTCCGAAATTATTAGCACCGAGTCACAGAATTGCGCTCGTACAGAATTTATGTGCCAGGGCAGATTTAGATTACCGAGGCGACTTAGATAAAGTCAACGGCAATTTTATCAAAGGAGGAGCTTACAGTTTCCGAATTGGTTTCTGTGTTGATTCACTCCTAGCCATCGACCCGAAAAAATTTGCTGGCTGTGACTTAATCATTGATGAAATTGTCCAAGTTGTTCGTCACTTACTAACTTCTAGCACCTGTGATAAAGACGGTAAACGTCCAGCATTACTAGCGAGATTTGCAGAATTAATTAGAGTCGCCCGCCTGATTATTGCTGCTGACGCTGATTTAAACAACCCAACCCTAAATTACCTCTGGGAACTGCGAGAAGAACCAGCCCCAATCTACTTAATTTGTAACGACTATCAACCCAAACCCTACCACGTAACATTTATTCAAGCCAAAGACAAATCAGCTGTTATAAACGAGTTAATCCAAAATGCACAAAACATCAAGTCAGGTAAGGCGCTATATGTCACCACAGATAGCAAAGCCACCAGCAAGACAACAGCCCGACTGCTACAAAAACAAAATCCTGGTATTAGAATCCTGCTAGTTAACTCAGAAACCAGTGGCAATCCAGACGAAAAAAGGTTTCTAAAAAATCCCGATGCAGTATTAGCTTCAGGGTTATATGACGTAATTATTTGTTCTCCCACAGTCGCCACCGGAGTCAGCATAGAAATTCCAGAAGTCATCGAGAAAGTCTATGGAATTTTCACCGGCGCATCATCCACCGACGCTGATATGTCCCAATCCTTAATTCGAGTGCGAGACAACGTAGACCGCACAGTTTGGTGTGCCAAACGTGGGACAAATTATTGTAAAGTTTCTCGCTCCAGTAATTATCTAGAAATTAAAGCACAATTACAACAGAGAACAGATGCCACTGTTAGTTTAGTCCGCTCCAACCTCAGACCTGATATTGTTGAAGGTATTGCTAATTTCGATTGGCAATCAAACCCCCATGTTAATTTGTATGCCCGAATTAGTGCCGAGCAGAATTATTCAATGATGAATCTCTCTGATGCACTGCTAATTCGACTAAGACATGAAGGGCATCAGATTACAATTGATAATCGACAATCCGAATCGGCAGTCAAACTGTTATTAAAGTCAGCCAAAGACGAAATCAAACAAATTGAAGCCAAAGACATAGTAGCCGCCGCCGATTTAACTTACCCAGAAATAGCCCTGCTAGAATCCCAAGAAGCAGTTTCACCAGAAGACGCACTAGCAATTAGAAAATATTACCTGAAAGATTTCTACTGCGTAGACGAGCTAACATTAGAAGTTGTACTTTGGGACAAAGAAGGCCGACGGCGCGGGGAACTGCTCAACTTAGAAGCGCAACTTTATCCCGAATTAGGACTTGACAGAACAGCCAAATCATTAGAGAAACAAGCTAATTGGAATCAAGCTGTTTGCCCGTGGGATATTTCCGGTACAGCACTGCGGCGTTCTATGCGAGAAGCATTTGGATTAAATGACTTTTTAGATCCAAACAAAGAATGGACTAAAGCTGACCTCAAACCCTACGCCGACAAGATTCGCCTTTATGCCCCAGAAATATTACACCATCTCAACCGCACCATCAGCGACAAAATGAGTGATGTGCAGGTTGTGCATCAGATGTTATCGCAGTTGGGAATCAAAGCAGCTTTTCGCTGGTCGAGGTTTGAGCCGGGGTTTGAGAGGCAAAAAATTAAAGTCTACCGACTTGATCCTGAAACTTGGTCTAGCCTGATGTCCATATTAGCTAAACGTGCCGCACGACGCGAACGCCTGAAAAATCTTGGAGAGTCTGATGGATCAGCTATGTCTTTTAATACTCAAAATAATCTAGGAGATCCAAATCAACATCACCCGAAATCCCTTATAGAAAAATT
This sequence comes from Nostoc sp. KVJ3, assembly GCF_026127265.1. Classification (GTDB taxonomy): domain Bacteria; phylum Cyanobacteriota; class Cyanobacteriia; order Cyanobacteriales; family Nostocaceae; genus Nostoc. The sequence goes on along the minus strand of NZ_WWFG01000009.1, from coordinate 16,911 downwards.
GATTGGACTTGTATGTACCGTCACAGGAGATGATGACCAGTTCTTGGTACAGAGCAAAACATTAGATAGTAGCTTAAGATGTCAGAACTTAACCAACAATACAGTGGTTTTATTGCCGTTCACTGAACTTACACCAGTAGATAGGGACTGAAATAGACTTGATAAATTGTTGCTCTCATATTTGCACTGCCATATTCAAAAGCAGTGCTGGTTCGAGGTGGCTAATTTCTCAATAGTTTTGTGCATTCACTCTAGCCAAAATGAAAAGTTCATTATCAGACTGCACCTGGTGACACGAACCTTCTATTTCCGCCAGATTGTCCGATTACGCGCTCATCGTCGCTCCAATGTGGAGCTAACATTCTACTTCTGCGCTGACTATGATTTGGGTTTCCTTGATCGTGAATTACCAGGAGTTAAATTAGAAAGCGTTGATGCTTTCCAACTCTGCCCCGAAGCGGGTAACGCCAGTGAGCAGACAGGCCACGCTATAGTCAATGCTCTAACCCAACTTTGGCAGTCAAAACAGAAAATTACTCAACCGGCGATCGCCAACATTGCCGAAATCTCCCAAGCTTGGGTGAGCCGATTTACCCAGAGATGGGGGGGCTGGCAGCAATGCGAAAAAATTATTACTCCTGCTATTAGATAGTCTTAATAGCCGTAGTAATAAAAATTTGGCTGACTTAGACGACGATGAAAAGTGGTTAGCCCGTAAATACTTCCCGATGTTGATTGCTGAATCAGAATCATCACTCCCAACTTCGCTAGACGGGGTGGCGGAAGTTACCGAAGTTCTTGGTAGTACGGCGATGCGGCGAGTTTTACACTCATGTTGCCCGGCTGTTACGGCTTCACTGCTGATGATTGTACTGAGTTGTCTGCCCACCGAAGTTTACTCAAATGAGTCCATTCTAAGAGCCGTTGCCCGGTGCAACACATCTGTAACTTGACAGTGACGTTATAAAATTTATTGGTTTTTAATTCCTACTGAACTTAACAGTAACAAAAGACGCTCCCGGAGATGATGACGTACTTAATCATTCACTGAGCGGACAGATCAACATACCTCTACACCCGATTACTTAATTAGGTGTAGTAACGACCTTTGTCAGGGCTGGTGACTTGTTCAACAGACTTAATGAGAAAAGTTAGCTTAGAAACAAATTTCTGTTCTGAAAGTTGATGTCATGGGAACTATAGGTAACAAGTCTAATTAAAATTTCTCAGTACTGCCTATCATGTCCTATCTACTATTACGTGATTTGTTCCAAGTTAGGCAATACAAACCTGTGCCAAAAAAGCAACTGTCTAAGGTGAGAACACCACTGATTTTGATTGGCTTTACCTTAGCAATAGGGGTGATTGGCATTGCTAGCTACTTCGTAGTCAGAAAGTTAATTGTTCAACAACTTCAGGAAAAAGCGCTGCTTCAGGTTCGTCAAGGAACTGATGAGATTGATCAATGGTTAGCAATTTGCTCTATTGAAATTCAAACTATTGCTAATACAGAGGTGGCGCGTTCCTTAAATTGGGGAGTTATTGAACCATATTTAAACGCAGAAATTAAGCGCACTGATGAATTTTTCAAAATGGCAGTTTCGCTGCCCAACGGTTCCTATTACAACACTTTGGTAGGTAAAACTGATGCCAACAACTTGGATCGGGATTTTATTCAAAAAGCAATGGCAGGACAAGTCAATATATCAGATCCCTTCATCAGTCGGACTTCTGGAATTCCGGCTGTGGCGATCTCTTCTCCTATTCGCCAAAGTTATGACCTTACCAGTCGTCCTATTGGAGTTTTGAACGGTAGCTTGAAGGTAGATCGAATTATTCAAGTAGTCAACAGACTGCACTACGGTAATGGCAGTTATGCATTTGCACTTAACTCCAAGGGAGAGCCAATTATTCATCCCAATCCAGCGGTGATGTCAACTCTAGAAAAACCTGCCCACAGTTTTCTAGAGTCAGCCGACCCTAACTTAGCGGCGCTTGCTAGTCGTATGGTCAACCAACAGCAAGGAATCGAACTCATTCCCATTGATGGCACCAACAAATATGTTGCTTATGTTCATCTCAAACAAGCGAATTGGTCAATAGCTCTGGTTATACCGCGTGAAAACATCGAATCTCAACTAAAAGCGCTGAACTTACTTGCTTCCATATTGGGTGGACTACTTGGGGTCGCAGCAATTATAGCTTGGCGACAAATACAACTATCTCAACAAGCGAAAATGCAGGTTGTGCTGCTTAGTCAACAACAAAAAACATTACAACAGCAATCGCTTGAACTGGAGCAAGCTTTACGAGAATTGCAACAAACTCAAGCTCAGTTGATTCAAACTGAAAAAATGTCTAGCTTAAGTCAGTTAGTAGCAGGACTAGCACATGAAATTAACAACCCAATCAGCTTTATTTATAGTAATATCACTCCCGCCCATGAATATCTCCAAGATTTGCTCAGATTACTGCAACTTTACCAACATCACTATCCCCAGCCGGTGCCAGAAATTCAAGATGAGGCAGAAGCAATTGAATTGAATTTCTTGATGCAAGACTTGCCGAAGTTGCTGACTTCGATGAAACTCGGTGCGGACAGAATTAAACAAATTGTGCTATCTCTCCGAAACTTCTCACGCTTAGATGAGGCAGAAATGAAACTGGTAAACATCCATGAAGGTATCGATAGTACACTAATGTTTTTAGAAAGCCGCCTCAAGGCTACACCAGATCATCCAGCAATTGAAATTCTCAAAGAATATGCTGACCTGCCACTGGTGGAATGCTATGCCGGAGAACTCAATCAGGTGTTTATAAAACTTATAACAAACGCAATTGATGCCATAGAAGAGTCATTCGTTATTTGTCATCTCCTGCCTCAAGGTGAAGACAGCGCGTCTACTTCATTGATAAGGCGTAAAGGTCAAATTCGCATTCAAACTGAACTTACTGCTGACAAACAAATAATTATTCGCATTGTTGATAATGGAGTTGGGATTCCTGAAAATTTGCAAAACCAATTATTTAATCCCTTTTTTACTACTAAACCTGTTGGCAAAGGTACAGGCTTAGGTTTATCTATCAGTTATCAGATTGTTACTCAAAAACATCAAGGAAAATTGCAGTGTAATTCCACTTTGGGTAAAGGTACAGAATTTGTGATGGCAATTCCATTAAACCAGCAAAGGCAGCAAGCTGCCTAATTGGGGGCAAAAGTAGCGTTTTCAAAAAAGTATAACTCCAGATTAGAAGCAAGTTTCACCTACGCTGTTTCTATGTTCCCCCGATGTTGACTGTTGCTGACTATAGCCAAGACACTCCAGCTACGCCGTCGCTGTGATTCAGCAAACACTGATATAATCATGAGGTTTCAGCTACGCTGTTATCGTTCTTTATCCCACCCGAAATCACCCGAAACCGTCCTCCCAGCTACGCTGTTGTCCCCTCGCCCCCAGTCTCTCGCTGTGTCCCCGTACCTCCGTAGCACTTGACACCTCGCTACTCCCGTATTTTGGCTAGAAGCAAGCCGTGCCTTTTGCCTCCGGCAAACCTCGCTTCGCTCGGACGACAGGCTTGCCAAAGGGGGAAGTGTCCCCGCTTTGGAAACCCCCTCTCATACCTCCCTCAGTTATGCGTCCTAAACTGTCAAAAAACCTGCTTCGTACCAAGACATTAGAAGCTCGTGTCAACGTAATCGAACACGAGATGATTAAGTTGAAAGCACAAGACGCGGGACTAAGCATAGCTGAATTAACAAGACGCAGTGTTTTACTAAAACCACTGCCCAAACGACTGAGCAAAATAACCCTAGCTACTTATAGAGAATTAGTACGCATCGGCAACAATATTAATCAACTTACCAGAGCCACCAATACAGCTATTAAAATGGGACTGCGACCACCCGCAGATCCAGAACAACTAAAACAGCTACAAGAACTCTTACAACAAATTGGTCGGGAACTGTCCCAAATTGAAACTGAAATTACCGATGACGATGACATTGACGACGACGGAGAGCAGGAGGACTGGGAGTAAAAATGATTGGCAACCAAACCAAGGGTAAAAGCTTTCGTGGACTCCTTGACTATCTTGAAAACAAAGAGCAGTCATCTTTAATTGGCGGCAATATGTTTGGCAGAAATGCCAGAGAACTCGCTAGAGAATTCCGACTGTCTCGACAACTTAATCCAGAAGCGGAGAAAGTAGTTCACCATGTTTCGCTCTCACTAAGCCCAGGCGAACAGCTAGACAATGATACTTGGTGCCTTGTAGCCGACAAGTACATCGAGGAAATGGGTTACACAGCTAACCAATATGCCATCTACCGCCACAGCGACCGCAACCACGACCATATACATATTTGCGCCAGCAGAATCAGTTTGGATGACGGCAAGATTACCCGCGATAGCTGGGAGTATGTGCGCTCTGAAAAAATCATTCGACAGCTAGAACTAGAATATGGTTTACAGCAAACTCTAAGTAGCAAGGAGAAACTGAACCGCGCCCCCAGCTATGGGCAACAGCGACGAATCGAAAGGGAACAACTAGAATACGAGCATGGTTTGAGAAACACGCCGCCACAACAGTCAATCAAAACCCAACTAATTGAAGTAATCGACCGCGCCATAGTAGATAAACCGACTATGCCGCAACTGGTTGAGCGATTGCAATTACAAGGTGTAGAAGTTCGTCACGGATTAACACGCAACGGTAAAAGTAAGGGCATCTCGTACTCGTGGAATGACCAGAAATTCAGCGGCACATCTTTGGGGCCTGCCTATACATTCCCAGGTTTACAAAAACATAAGTTTATTGACTACCAGCCCCAACGGGATGATGAGCTTATTGAGAATCTGTTGAAGAATCCTAAAGAGCAAGCAGTGGAGAGCCAAAGATTCATAAATACAATCGTTGACTTTATTGAACAGTCAGTAGTTGATGATGCCTTGGCTGAAACGTTGCCACAATTAACAGAACAACTATCTATTTATCGGCAACAACTCTTTCGAGCTAAAACTGCATTCAATGACTTTGAAACAGCGTTGACGACTGAGTTGCAATCCCACGCAGATCAGAAAGCAATTTTGTCAATCTCTGATTATATTGAGCAATCAGCTATCGAGTCAGCTTTAACTGAAACAGTATTAGGATTAACAGAGCAACTATCTCAATACAAAGAGCAACTATTTATTGATAAAACTACATTCAATGACTTTGATGAAGCATTTACGGCTGAGTTGCAATCCCATGCAGTGAAGAAAGCCATTTTATCAATCTTTGATTATATTGAGCAATCAACTATCGAGTCAGCTTTAACTGAAACAGTATTAGGATTAACAGAGCAAATTTCTCAATACAAAGAGCAACTATTTATTGATAAAACTACATTCAATGACTTTGATGAAGCATTTACGGCTGAGTTGCAATCCCATGCAGTGAAGAAAACCATTTCATCAATCTTTGATTCTTACGGGGGGACAAAAAGGGCTAGGATGCAGATAAAATAAGCTTCATAGCTCTTTCGCCTTGTTGATAATACTTACGCTTATTAGGAGCTAGTGTCATTAACTCGGACACCAATTCATAAGAATTTTCCATGAAATTGACCCAGTTAGACCCATATAATCCAATATAAAAACTGCTATGACGGCGAATTGTCCTTAAAGATTCTTTAATTCGTCCAACATATTTTTGAACACCCATGCGTTTAATTTTTTGACCAGATATAGTTGCACTTGTATAGGCGAGCGAGATTAATAATATTAGGGAAATTAGCCTTTGACCTGATACATTAGTATCTTCCAAGTTATAACCACCGCTTTTAAAATCTCTAAACATCTCTTCAATATCAAAACGCTGTTTATAAGCAATAATCGCCGAATCTAAATCATCTAAATTAGTTAAGATAAACCAAGCCTCTTCCGGCGCAACTCCAAAGCGTTTACGTTTCCATTTACCTGCAAGATTAAAGGTAATAAATCCTGTAGATTTTGTATATTTAATACCTTGATAAAAGAAAGAAAGTCCAGGTGCTAAACCTAAATCTCTTAATTGCAGCCAAATTTCCGGTTCTATTTCTATAAATGCATCCTTTTTTAAGCGTAAACAGAAATATACTTTCTGCTCTGTCAACCAGTTAGCCAGCTTTATTGAACAAAATTCTCGGTCTCCTAACACTACAGTTTTATAATTCTTGAAAATCGGTAATGCTTTTTTGAATACTGCTTCTTGCTCATCAAAATTACTCGAACCTAACTTGCCTAACAACTCAAAATATATTGGGATAGACCTCTTATCCCAAACTACGCTGATCATTAATAAATTAATACATCCCCAATTAGTCCTGTCTATTACTAAATAAACAACTTGATTTAAAGGAAAATATATTTCTAGCCAACTTTTAATAATTGGGAACCATATCTCTTCAACATTTATATAATTTAAAGATAAGAATCGTTGGATTTTCTTTCTTCTACTTTCAAATAATATGGGGATAGGTAAACCAGTAGCCAATGCTTCAAGGCTTACAGTTTTTATTGATTGTAATAAATTAATTAGAATTTTTAGTAATAAATATTCTGCACGTCCCAATTCTCGCTTGAGGTTTGTCTCGTAGAATTCTGGTAACATTATCATTAAATAGAGCTTGTTGCGAATGAAGGCTCTTTTTGTTTTACCACAAATTGCTACACTCGTTGCCCTATATCTATTTCAGGATATTTTGTCTCCCCTCAAGTCTTTGATTATATTGAGCAATCAGCTATCGAGTCAGCTTTAAGCCAAGCAGTATTAGGATTAACACAGCAAGTTTCTCAATATCATCAGCAGCTACTTGAAGCGAAAACTACATTCAATGACTTTGAAACAGCATTGACGGCTGAGTTACAATCTCATGCAGAGAAGATAGCTATCTTATCAATCTCTGATTACGTTGAGCAATCGACTGTTGAATCTGCCTTAACTGAAACAGTATTAGAATTAACGCAACAACTTTCTCAATACAAAGAGGAACTCATTACAGCTAAAACTACATTCAATGACCTGGATGCAGTACTTGCGAATGAGTTACAATCATATCTAGAGAAAAGAGCTATTTCATCGATTTCTGATTATATTGAGCAATCGGCTGTTGAATCAGCATTAACCCAAACAGTATTAGAATTAACGCAACAACTTTCTCAATACAAAGAGGAACTCATTACAGCTAAAACTACATTCAATGACCTGGATGCAGTACTTGCGAATGAGTTACAATCATATCTAGAGAAGAGAGCCATTTCATCAATTTCTGATTATATTGAGCAATCGACTGTTGAATCGGCCTTAACTGAAACAGTATTAGAATTAACACAACAACTTTCTCAAAATCAGCAGCAGCTATCAGCCGGAAGAACCATATTCGACGACCTGGAAGCAGCGATTGTTTATTTGGAGCAACTCCATAGATCGCAAAAACCAGTAGACGCAATTGCTCTTAATCAAACTCCAACTATAACCACAGATGAACCAAAGCTAACCCCGAATCAAACAGCCGAGTTATATGAGTATTACAGCGCCGACTTGCAAAACTTATTAGTGACTGACCGAGATAAAGAAATTGCAATCAGGGCGCTATTAGATGATAAACCAGCCCAAGATGTTGAAGAAATTATCTTTGCCAGTCCAGCCGGATGGACTATTGATGAAGCTAAAGCATTAGTTTTAATCGCTAACAATCAACTGGCACACTTACAAGAACAACCCCAGTTTGTACCTCCACCAGAGGATGAAAGCAAAAGGCAAGTACTACAGTATTACCTGACTCAAAAACGCGCTATAACTAATTTTCTTGTGCAACCATTACAACGGCAGGGGTTGGGTTATATAGATCAACAGGCTCAGGTTGTGTTTATCAAGCGGGGTTTAGATGGTTCTAAGTCAGGCGCACTGGTTTGGGATACCGCACGGATTGACAATCGTTGTACGGAGTACCCCGAAAACAGCGATGGGCTACGCCCCGCCGGAGGCGATCGCTCTCCTGGGTGGTTTCATTTCAAATTGGGTGGAGAGCCTGACGATAAAATTGAGAGAGTATACCTGTGTTCTTCCCCCATTGATGCGCTGACAATGGCAGAGATTGATAGGAATGCACACAAGGGGCAACCACCAGTTAGAACAATGTACATGGCAGTGGATGACCAGGATAACTTGCCTTTTGAACTCCTCAGAAATATCAGCAGAATTGGACTGGCATTTAATAATGATGATCTTGGTAATGAAGCTGCCCAGGTTGTTCAGGAAATGCTACCCCAGGCTAAAAGAATTGCACCCAAGGGGCTTAGTTGGAATGAGGTTTTTGTTAGAGAGCGGCAGCAGCAGCAAGAGATGCTGGAGCAAAAGCAACGGGGGCGAGGTTTTAGTCGATGATCTCGCGCCATCGCCGACGAACTCGTGACCGCTACGCTCTCGGAGTCGGTGGCTCTTACGGGCAGAAAGATTACTGGTTGGGCCAACTAGATCGTGCAAGCCCGCAAGAGCCACTCCGCTGCGCCGACTCCGAGCCACGAGTTCTGAAATCTTGGAAGTATTGACACTGTAGACCTTTTGAATATATTAATGCTTAACAGTGGGGCAGGTAGTACGGAGAGGTTTTGGTAAAGGTGCCGTGCGATCGCTATTTTGGCGGCATAGCGCAATCAGTTTGCCACTGGCGGGAAGTGAGGTAAGTAATTAACAGCGTCAAAATAGTACCAAGATTGAGCAATGCCTACTCAATAGTAGAGATTACGGAGTTGCTGGAATTAAAGTTGACAAATATTTCCGTAGACTTCGTGGCGGCAAGTGTTAATGCTTAAGCAGAAAATCATGATCAGCAGAAAAATTATTAGTCAAAGTTCTGAGCAGCACACCTGTCAAAAACTCATTATATTACCTGAACTTATAAAGCATAGCTGAATTTACTAATTGGGCGTTAACTGATGAAAAAATCTGTTTCTATCGTCATCACAGTTTACAATCGAGAAAACTACCTTGCTGCGGCAATAAAAAGTGTCCTAGCTCAAACTTGGTCTGACTTAGAATTGTTAATCTGGGACGATGGCTCTACAGATCGTTCCGTTGAAATCGCATCGAGTATGCCCAGCAAGATCAACGCATCCGAGTCATAGCCGCCAAACATACTGGTATCGCCCTGCTATCCACGGGGCTGTTGCTGCAACTACTGGAGATTATATCGGTTGGGTAGACAGTGACGATATTCTAGCTCCAACCGCCTTAGAACAGACAATTTCCATTCTGAATAACCACCCCTTGGTAGGACTTGTTTACACAGACTATCAACTAATGGACGAACAGGGGAACCTGTATGGAATCGGGCAGCGTTGCCAAATCCCCTATTCCAAAGAACGGCTACTTGTTGACTTTATGATCTTCCATTTCCGCCTAATACGCCGCACCGTTTACGAGCAAGTGGGAGGTATTGATCCGAACTTTACTTATGCTGAAGAGTATGATTTGTGTCTAAAACTCTCTGAAGTCACTGAATTTTACCATATCGCCCAGCCTCTCTACTATTATCGTCGTCACTCTGGTAACTTGACTAACCAACAGTTTGAACCGATTCGCTGGTCTCAAAAAGCAATCAATAACGCACTCAAAAGGCGGGGGTTAGACAGCCAATATGAGCTATCTATGCAAGTCGTCGCTCATTTTACTATTAAATCTAAACACCGCTCTCAAAACACTTCTAACTCCCCTCAGCAAATTTTAAATTCACCAACCACTGTTTCGATTATCATTCCAACTTACAATCGGAAACATTATCTTAAATACGCTCTCGATAGCGTCTGTTGTCAAACCTATACTGACTACGAAATAATCGTAGTTGATGACGGCTCCACTGATGGGACTGCGGATTGGATTCAAACCCATTATCCACAGGTCAAACTGTTACAAATACCCACTAATACTGGTGCTGCTGCCGCTAGAAATTTGGGCATCAAAAACGCGCTGGGACAATTTATCGCCTTTCTCGATAGCGACGACCAATGGCTACCAGACTACTTGCAACATCAAATTGACACTCTCAAACAAACACCCACTGCTGTCCTCAGCTACTGCAACTATATCGCCATTACTAGCGTTGACCACAAGGGCGACCAAATGAGCCTCAGTCCAAGCCATCCAGACGACCTAATTTTTTCGATGCTTTGGCGATGCTTCATTCACACACTCTCTCAAGTCGTCGTACCCAAATCAGTCTTCCAAACAGTTGGTTTATTAAACGAACAGTTGAAAGGCTGTCATGACTGGGAGTTTTACTTGAGACTGTTTGCACACGGGTCTCCAGTACATATTCCCAAGTATTTAGTTCGCAAACGCTGGTTGCCTGACAGCATCGTTACTCAATCTAACTGTACTGGATGGTTAGCAAATGGGCTTCAAGTCCTAGAAGAATTTTATCGTCGCCCCGCCAACGCCTGCTACAGCGATTTGCGACCAACCATTGAAACTCATTTTCGTACAACTGTAGAACAATTCAAGTCATACATTTTCCCCGCTTTCAATCAAAATCAGAGCCAGTCCATCACTGCCTCCCTAGTTTCCATTATTATCTCTAGTGATAACGCCAGGAGATTTGCTGCCTGCCTACACAGTTGCCAACAACAAATTTATCAGAATCTGGAAATTATTATTGTTGAACACGACTCAACCGAGGACTTGAGCGAAATTAGTCGCCAATTTGCCAGCACAACTAAAGGACGTGTAATCTTAACTCAATGCCAGCAACCAGGAGCAAGTTCTGCTTACAATCAGGGATTAGCTTTAGCTACTGGTGACTATATCCAATGGCTGGATGGTTCAGATGAATTGACAAAAGAAAAAATTGCCTTGCAAGTAGCAGCATTAGAACAAAATCGTCAGTTTGACATTGCCTATGGTGATTGGCAATGGTGCTTTTATCAAAACGAGCAGTGTCAATTAAGAATTGCTTTTGCATTCCAGCAGAATGACGATGAAAGAATGCAGAGACTAATGCATAACTGGCAACCTCTTCATGCCTTCCTAATTCGTCGCTCTACAGCAGTGCGCTTGCAAGAGTTACAAGTGTGGAATGATCCACAGACTCAATTGGATGCAGACCGGGAGTATTTAACTCTAGCAGCAATGGTGGGGTTTCGTTTTCTTCACGTTCAAAATTCTACCGTACTCTACAATCATTTCTCCTCCAGTCAGATAATTTTGTCCGACTCTTATGTTCTGAGAGTCGAGAGACTCAAGCAAATGTTTTTACGCTTTCAATACCATGCCACAATGCAGCCACTAGGTGAGATTACAGAACAACATTGGTTTCTGCTCAAGCAAAGTTGGGATTTGTGGAAACTCGCACCAGTTACACTTGAGCGACACGGAGAAGAAGCTTTTTTTCTTCAGCACTCTCAAAAAGAGCTAGGAATACCGCTCAACTTAGCCCAAGCCAGGATAGTCAGCGCCTTATACAAATCTGAGCAAGCTTGCACTTTAGAAGATCATGCTCGTCAAATTGTGCGGATGTTTTGGAAGCAAATCGTTCAACAGCCTGGAGGTGAGGCAAAAAATGTTGCAGCCGAACTCACAAGATGGGTAGGACTTGCTCATCCTGAAACTTCTGATTCTTCCCCTCGTCAACTGGGGCACACTGGCAGTCAAAGTACATCTTTACTGCAAGCCTCAATTGATGCAATTCCGTTGTCTGCCCCGTTGTTTGTAGAACAGCAATTGGCAGTGCTTTACGTACTGGACAAACTTCGGACTGCTGGAATGCTTAACCAAGTTTCTGCTCCACAGTCAGAAATAAATCAGTCAATGCCAGCTAGATAAATCTTGTAAATTCTTTTCCGAAAAAACATCTAAAACATATAAAAACTTTAATCTAACTATAAATTCACTTGTCAAGCCAGAATTTTACCTAAAAAACAACCAGTAATAATTTCCGTAAAGCTTCGGTAGACTGAAACGCAAATATTATCTTATCTTCAACTCAAGTACCTGCATTATTCAAAGATTCGAGGTTTGATGAATATCTAGAAGTGTTGAGTTCGTTCCAATCCTTAAAACTTGAGAATTCCGAAATCATTTCTTACCTGGACTATCTTCATCAAAGATATTTGTTTTCTGAGAGCAAGCATTTATTCAATTCTTAATTAATCAAATGGCTATTCAGTACTCTTTATGCTAAATCAATCTGCCCCAAATCTGAAATCCTTGATTAAAATTCAAATTGGCAGGATTTTTGGGAATTTTTAGGCTGATTTAGCAATTTCAATATTCTAGCTTGTCTTTTTAAGCTATTTTTTGATGTTTCACTAATAGTTAAGTATCTTTTGTAATGAATCCTCAGAGAAATTAAGATTTTGATTTCATCATAACAAACTCTCAATAGATAATTATACGGCTCAGTTTTTCGTCACAATAATTCATCATTAAAAAGATACAACTTATGTCAAGTACTGATATGATTATCCCCACTGATGCTTCTTCATCTCAAGGAGGGCTATTACCATCTTCTCTGACAGTCACATCTTTCAGCAGTGGAAGAGAGTATAATTCGTCATTAATAGGGTTGCAAAAAACATCTCCAACAAGTAGTGCTTCTGGTCTGATTGACACTAATCAGGAAACTCTTACTAACTACAGTAATTCTGTTAGTACTATCTCTGATAGTTTACCGTTATTTAATCAATCAGTTTTTTCGACATCTCTGGCATCTCAATCACTTCCAAACAATCCGACAACTGGTTTAGATCCACTGACTGGAAGTGGGAAAAATCTGTCCCTAGTTGGAATTAATAGTAACGATTCTCTTTTAAATCCTAGTTCAGTATTAAAGGGAAGTTTGGTAATTTCGATAATCATCAAAATTTCCAGTTAACTCTACAAGATGCTAATGGAAATCCAGAAACTTTTCTCTGACTGGCGATGGTGAAGGTGAAGTATTTCAAACTAACCTTGGTGAGCAAATTATTTTCACTGGTACTGATGGAACCACGAAAGTCCAAATCTCAGCATCCAATAATCTTCAATTTGGTGATTACATTGGTTCAGAACTTAACGTTCAGACAGAAGGCAGTATTACATCTGGCAATATCCTCTCGAATGGTGGGGCAATTAACCTAACCAGCTATCAGGGGTCTGTTACTAGTAAAGGTAACATCACTACTAGCGGCGGCGACATCAGCCTCACTAGCACTGAAGGATTGGTCGCGGTTTCAGGGACATTAGATGCCTCAAGTCTGGCTAATGGGCACAAGGGCGGAACCGTACAAGTATTGGGAAACACGGTTGCCTTGCTTGACCAAGCTCAAATTAATGTATCAGGTAATGCTGGAGGTGGGACTGCTCTTATTGGTGGTGATTACCAGGGCAAAGGGACAGTGCCTCAGGCTCAAAGCACGTTTGTCAGCAATGGTGCAAAAGTTAACGCCGACGCAGTGAACAGTGGTAAATGGTGGTAAGGTAGTTGTTTGGTCTGACAATACACCCGCTTCTTGGGCAACATTAGTGCCCGTGGTGGAAGCAAATCCGGCAATGGAGGGATGGTCGAAGTTTCAGGAAAACAACTGCTCGATTTTCAAGGGATGGTTTATGCAATGCTGTTAATGGGTTAGCCGGAACTTTACTGTTAGACCCCAAAAATATTATCATTGACGATTCACAAGGACGTGCCGCTTATATCAGCGGTCCTTTCCAATATTGGGGTAGTTCTGCAACTGCCAGTGACCAGAATGCTATGAATGCAGCATTTGGCGCTGGTAATTGGGATAATCTGAGCCTCTCCAGTGCTGGAGCAACTCCTTTCGCCACTGGCACAGGCAATGATTACAAATTTATCTTTCTGGATGGTGGAGACAGCCAAGCCGTCAATCTAAGTAATATCTAGCAACTAACTCGGCCAGCATAGATGCCTGGGTCAAGCAAGGCGGACATCTGTTCATTAATGGCCGCTCCTAACGTAGGGGGTAGCTTCTCATTGGGCTTTGGAGTAACGCTTAATTATGATGGTTCTAGTGATTTGCCAGGGATGTAGTTGCTGCCGAGCCATCTCATCCCATCTTTAACGGTCTACTGCCTACCGCTACCAGTTTTAGCGGGGATTACTTCAGTCACGCCACTGTTTCTGGCGGAGGCATTACCCCTATCCTTTTGCGTAACTCTGGCGGCGGTGGAAACCCAGGTGGAAACCCAGGCGGAAACCCAGGCGGAAACCCAGGTGGCGGCTATGGTGGAGACCAGATTGTTGTCCAGGGTGGCGGCTATGGTGGAGACCAGATTGTTGTCCAGGGTGGCGGCTATGGTGGAGACCAAATTGTTGTCCATAATGTTGTCCAGAACGTTGTCCAGGGTGGCGGCATCGTACTAGGAGAAGAGCCTGTAGGACAAGGGCTTGCTTTATTTGGTGGAATGACCACTAACCAACTGGCACACGCCGCAACCAAGTGCAAACAATTTGCTGGTCAATATTCTTGAGTATGCGTCTGCACCCACACCGCTCAGTGCTAATGATACCTTTGCCCCAAAATCCGGATGTGACAACAACGATCTCGCCCACGCAAATTACCAAATTACAAATGCGGGGACAGCCGTGGTGCTGCAAGCTAACAATGACATCACGGTTAATAAAGCAATTACGACTAGTGCAGTCGGAAGCGGTGGCAGCCTGACCCTGGAAGCCGGTCGCAGCATCAATGTCAATGCTAACATCACTACGGATAACGGCGATTCTGACGCTTAAGGCTAATGATTCTGATGCGGTAGCGGCGGAACGTGACCCTGGTGCAGCAGTGATTACTATGGCTCTAGGAACTACACTGAATGCTGGTACGGGTAGGTGAGCGTTTCTCTGAATCAGGGTACTGAAGGCGGAAATAATCCCAGCGGTGATGTCACAATTGGTAGTATTGCCGCGAAACAAGTGGACATTTTGAGTGATGGCGGTGTCACTACACAGAGCGATATTGAAACCAATGGCGGTGATTTAAATATTACTGCTCTTAAAGATATCGCTGTTCAGAAAATCATCGCCCAAAATGGTGGAATTAGTCTCACCAGCAGTAATGGTGCGATTACTGCAAGTAGTGAAATTACTGCTGATAATGGTGTAACTGCTCTAGCCAAACAGGACATCACAACTAGCAATCTCAGTTCAAATAGTGGAGCAGTCAGCTTAATTAGCACTCAAGGTGCTGTTATGAATGGTGACATTACTTCCACCAGTGGAGGTGTAGCAATATTAGCAACCCAGAACATCACCACTAATAACATCCACTCGCAGAATGGAACAGTTACCCTAAGTAGTCATAGTGGTGCTGTTACTACTACTGGCGACATTAATACCGATGGTGGCAGTGTAGATATTGCAGCAGGTGGTGATGTGGCAACCCATAGCATCACCTCAAATAATGGAGCAGTCAACTTAATCACCAGCCTGGGTACTGTTACTACCTCTGGTGATATCATCGCTACCAAGGATGTAGATATTGAAGCAGGCGGTAATGTGGCAACTAGCAACATCCTGTCGCATGGTGGAGCAGTTAACCTTAGTAGCACTACTGGTTCTATTACTGCTAGGGGTGATATCGCTACTAGCAGTGGCTTTGTAGATATTGAAGCAAGCGGTGATGTAGCAACCCGTAGCATCACTCAAATAATGGAGCAGTCAACCTGATTAGCAAGCAGGATTATTACTGCTACTGGGGATCTGACTACAGAAGGTGACTTTATAAACATTGAAGCTACTGAGAATATTGCTACCCATAATATCCTGTCACATGGTGGAGGTATTTATCTGACTAGCACCAAGGGGCAGTAAATACAGGATTTTTAAATTCAAACGGGAATGGTGCAGGGGGAGATGTTTATGTGCAAGCCTGGTGTATTCCAAGCTACAGGCTCAGTAGCAATCAACAGCAAAAATTATAGGGTTTTACACTGGCAACAGCTCGCTTATCATTGCTCAAGGTTCTGCTTCACTCTTATCTGAAGTCTCAGCCCTGATTATTATTCCAAGGGTTTGGATAAATCTCAAGAAATACAGCCCGACACCAGTAGCATCCAAGTAGCAAATAACCCTACCGTTCACCCTGATAACCACCAAGACCTTTGGCCGTCTCAAATTAACCTTCAACAGATAAACAGCAGCAATTAGAAGGTTTTATCAAGCAATTGTGGCACGCAGTCCAACCATTAGCTGAATTTGTCTTAGGAACTATGTACCAGTTTCTGTATGACAATGGTGGCTCTATCAGAGCGTTATTAAAGCCTTTGCAGCTGACTCAAAAAGAAGAAGTTTTATGGGAGCGAACTCTGCCAAACTCAGCAGCTTTTAAGTTGGGACGCACGCTTGGAGGTGGAGCAGCAATTGTCCAAGGAATAGCAGAGTTCTTGACAGGGAGTATTGCAGAAGTTGGGGGTGGAGGTTTATGTATTACTGGAATAGGCTGCCCTGGTGGGGTAGTAGCGATCGCCACAGGGGCAATTTTGCAGTCTCATGGTGCAGCTACGGCTATATTCAGTGCTGGGGAAGAAGGCAAGTTGCTTAGGGATCTACTTAGCCCTAATAGAATGGAAAGCAGCTCAAATAACCCTCTAGAAGGACAAAATTTTTACGTACCAAATCCAAAAGATAATACTACTCTTAGCTCGATTCGAGAAGAATTATCAAGTGAAAATATACTGTCTGACCAGAAAATTGATGAGGGAGGATTTGGGACAGTTTATAAAATTCCAGAACATAAAGATTTAGTGATTAAAGTCCCTACTCAATCCCAAGGGGGACAAAATAATCAATTGATTCAAGAAGCTAAAAACCTATATGAGCTAACAAAGAAAAACTATCCAACTGTCTATAAAGGTCTAATTGAGTGGGTTGATTCCAATGGTATTAGCAGGCAA